>JAFEAS010000080.1:21712-35761 GCA_018266315.1 Chloroflexi bacterium SZAS-1
ATCAGGCCGATGATGCCTAACCCTAGTAGCCCCATAGGGGTACTGTATGGCAGTGCCTGAGCGGGTTGCGTAGCGTAATACACTGGAACCGATAGCCCGATGATCAGGTAGTGGCTGCCTGCTTCGATCAGGGCATGTTCAACGGTTTGGCGGCGGTGTACCAGTGTAACCGCTGAACTGAGCAAGGTGATGAGTACCAGTAGCGGCCAGCCAACCATCGTCAAACCAGCAATCAGGAGTGCTGGAGTTGGGGTAAACGGGCTGCCATCTTCGAGCTGCACCGACAGGCGCTGCCCGAGGACGATGAGGAGCAGTAATAGGAGCGCTGTACCATATTGGCGTTCCGAAGGGAGGGAAATACCAAGCGTCATCAGAAGGATGAGCGTTATAAGCAGCGCAGGGAACCAGACGCGAAATACCGGGTTGTCAAGCAGCGCAGCGATGTGTGCCAGGCGTGAATGTTCTAAGCGCATACCTTTTCCTCACGACACAAGTTGTTATAGCATAGGCCCAGGTGAATCTCAAGCCATGCAGCTTCGTGGCGGATAACAGTTTGATAACAGATTTCTTGGCGTTGTAGTGCGCTAGGGAGTTACGCCTAACTACGTACAGTCGTGGTATCATGGCGGCGTGAAAGATGAAAGATGAAGGATGAAGGATGAAGCCAGGCTAGAATCAATTAGGCGTTACGCAGTTGCGTTGTTCCGCAGCTCAATGGGCGGCGTTTTGTCTGCCGCGCTGCTGCGCTGCTGTGATGAATGCTGGCGGCGCGTGCTAGGCGCGGGAGGCGTGAATGCGCTTGCCAGTGGTTGTATCTGTATACGCGAAGCTGCGGCTGCACAGTGAAGCTGCGGCGCTATGAAGAGTAAACAAGTACGTTATGGCACAAACACAGTTTGAAGCTGCGCCACTCGATTCATATGCCGAGCAAATTACCAGTGGCATTGCAATGCTTGGTGGGCTGCTAACGCTACCGGCGCTGTTTCTGTACCTGAGCGGTATGCTGCGTAATGGCATCGCGGTGACGGGGATGGTGATTACGATGGCGGTGGCGCTGGCGATGGTGGTGTGGCTGCTCCTGAACTATGCGGTGCAGCCAACGAGCTATGTGATTGAGGCGCAACGCGTGCTGATCAAGCGCCGCTGGGCGCGCGCTATGCCAGTGCCGTTCGAGCAGATTATGGGTGTATCGCTGGCGGCGGCGCTGGCCGACATGCCGCGCTTTGGGCTGCGGCGCTCGTTTAATGCGGGGGTGTTTGGCTATCAGGGGCCGTTTCGGCTCGAACAGTATGGGGCGGTGTTCTTTGTGGCAACGAACCGTGAGCGGCTGGTGGCGCTGGCCCGGCGCGATCGCACGCCGCTGCTGATCAGCCCAGCCCGCCCGCGCGATTTCGTGGAGGATTTGCGCGATGTGCTCGCCAAGCAGCCAGCTACCGATACCGCAGAATCAGTGTAACTTTATATATTGCGCCACGTATACAGAGCAATACAAAACACTGCTAAAAGGTTGTGAGGTGCATTATGCGAGTTTCGTTGCTATGGTGCTCGTTGTTGCTGCTCACCTTGCTTGGAATGCTGAGCTGCGGTACTGAGGTACGCACTGCTTCACCTGTCGTTGAACCTCCTGTGGCGTATGTTGTCCCACGTGCAATTACAATGCGTTCAGCTACGACTACCGCCGAGGAGGGTGTTGCTGTTTTGCTTCGCATTACCGATGCGCGGCTTGGACACCCTAGTGGCGCAGTAACGCGCTATCCTGAGGACGGCGCTGTACTCTCTTTCAACGAAACACCTTCACAGGTTCTTGCCCCCGGCTTACTTATTCAAAATGATAAAGCAATTGGTGTGGAGGTAATGGTCATTGCTGTGCCAAATGGCATTTCATTTGAAGCATTGGAGGCAATAAACTTCGCTTTTACCGAACTGGCTGCTACACTCATCCCAGGCGGTCGCCTCGGACTAGCTGTGAAATATGCTCTAAGCCGCACGTCTGATAAAGCGAAGAGTCAGCTTCAAGCGGGCCGTATGTTGGCGTATCATCAGTTTATGGCACCTGAACTTGGACAAAGCCAGGTTGCGGTATCCGATGGTATTATGCTTACCGTTGATCAGATGGCAGTGGTACCAGGTGGGTTAGATGTGGTACCAGGTGAGCCGACAATTAATATATCAGCGGATACACAGTATATAACCTTGCTCGAGGCATACGATCTTGCATATACGGCTCATAATGTTGACGAGATTGTGAGCCTCTTTCACAGCGAAGTAGAAGTTATCTCTACAGATAACAGCGTAATGACGACGACAGCTGAGCTACGAGCAGGCTTTACCGATACGCTTGCGCGCAAACCTAATTTCAAAGTCGTGGTTGGGCGAGATTATATTATTGAGCATAATACGGTTCATCGAATTGTTGAAATTTCATGGCGTGAGGGAAAGGTTACAGTGCGGCGTATTATGCGGCAAGATGTGGTTATCGAAAGCGGTAAAATCCGTAAGCTGCGTAATACAATGCTGCGGGAGGTTCGCACCTAGTCCCCCCCAATGCACGCCGCCTGGATACACCGTTGCTGATAGACACCACATTGCAGCCAGCGACCGCACGTCTGTCGTCTGTAATCGGTCGTTGGTTGCCGCCCCATACCGCTTAAAGCCGCATTGACGCCACCCCACCCCTGGGCTACAATGCGTGCGGAATAAACCCACAAAAGGCCAAACCATGCGTTTCCCCAATGGTGAACAGTTGCGGCTGCCGTGTGTCTTCGAGCGCTTTGTGCCAGGGCAGCTGCATCCCGATGGTCGGCGCTACCTGCCGCTGATTGTGCTGCGCCCGGACGGGTCCGATGTGCCGATTGGTGTGGTCGATCGGCACCACCGGGTGGACGTGGCGCTTGAAGGGCGCGCAGGCAGCGCGCAGCTGGTGTTCCTGCTGAGCAGTGTGCGCCTGCAAGCGGGCGCGCCGCAGCAGGGGCTAGTGCCCGAAGAAGGGCTGGCGACTGGCCGCACCAGCATCGTGCCCACCGCCTATGGTCGCGTGCTGGCAGTGCCTTCGTGGGAGGCCGAACAGGCGCATTTGCCCTATGAGACGCTCTACACCGAGCTATTGCTCGACGTGGGTGTAGGCGTGATTGGCGTGCGCACCAGCCTCACCGCCAAGAGCCTGGCCGAGGTGATCGGCAAGCCGCAAATCGAGCCGGGCGATTGGCTGGAAGTTACTCGCTCGCGCGTTGATATTTTGGGGTTCAAGCTGTAATCGCTGTATATCTGGCATTGTCGCCAATGTGTCAATTTGTTGCTCGTTTGTGCGCTCCGAGGGGACACAAACGAGCAACATTTAATAGGAGTAAGGAGCACACCGATGATTGAATGTATTCCGAACTTCAGCGAAGGCCGCCGCCCCGAGGTAGTTGATGCGATTGCCGCAGCCATAAACGCGGTGCCAGAAGCCACGCTGCTCGACCAGACGCTCGATGCCGACCATAATCGCAGCGTGATTACGTTTGCTGGCCCGCCCGAGGCGGTGGCCGAAGCGGCATTTCAGGCGGTGCGTCGCGCCGCCGAGCTGATTGATATGACGCAGCATAGCGGCCAGCACCCGCGCGTCGGCGCTACTGACGTATTGCCGTTTGTGCCGCTCGGCGGCGCGACACTTGACCAATGTGTGGCGCTGGCGCGTAGCGTCGGCCAGCGCATCGGCGATGAGCTGGGCATCCCGGTGTACCTGTACGAGGCGGCGGCGACACGCCCCGAGCGTGCGGCCCTGCCCAACCTGCGCAAGGGCGAGTATGAGGGTTTGCGCGATACGATCGTCACCGACCCGGCCCGCGCGCCGGATTTTGGCCCGGCGCAACTGGGCACCGCCGGGGCGACAATTGTGGGCGCACGCCAGCCGCTGATCGCCTACAACATCTACCTTAACACCGCCGATGTCGAGGTTGCCAAGCGCATTGCCAAAGCTGTGCGCGGCTCGTCGGGTGGGCTGCGCGGTGTGCGCGCGCTGGGCATGCTGGTGGAAGGGCGCGCCCAGGTGTCGATGAATCTGGTTGATTTTCGCACCACGCCAATCCACCGGGTGGTTGAGATGGTGGCACGCGAGGCCGCAGCCTATGGCGTGCTGGTCGCCGAGAGCGAGCTGATTGGCCTCATCCCTGAAGATGCTTTGCTCGACGCGGCGCGCTTCTATTTGCGCCTGCATGGGATGAAGGACGAGCAGATTTTGGAGCGGCGGCTGCGCGAGCGCGCCGGGGCGTAGAGAGCAAACCACCGAGGCACAGCAACACGTAAACCGGAAGCGAAAGTTTTATTTCTATTCCTTCGTAAGCGTTTCGCGGTGCTCAGCCAGGGCGCTGTGCTCGGCGTGGCGCAGCTGCGCACAGAGCGCTTCAGCGCTGGGGCCAGTGTGCGCGTGTGCGGTGTCGGTAATCAGCACAAACTCAATATTCAGCGGCTTGGGCGAAAAGCGCTGGCTGCTCACACGGTAGCGCTTGTATTCGCGCTGCACCAGCTGGGTGTGGCCGCGCGCAGTGCACAGCTGCACTATTCGCTCAAGCGGAATCATGCCATCGGTGCTGTAGCTGGTGAGAATCGCGCGCGCATTGAGTGTATTCAGCAGCTCGGCATAGGCGCGCTCGGCATCGGCGCGGTAGTTGTAGGCGCTGCGCCGTTCGGTGCGCCAGTCGGCGCGGATGGCTGCCTTATTGCGCCCATCAATATGCTCGCTCAGCGCCGGGCGATCCCACAGGGCCAGCGAGTTCAGCACATGATAATTGCTGCCGTAGGGGTGCTGATTGTATGGTGGGTCGAGGTAGGCGATGTCAAGCGGGTCATCCGCAGCAAGCTGGCGCGCCAATGCCGTCGCATCCATGCAATACGCCTCATTCGCCAGCCCATTGTCGAAAAATACTGCTGACCGCAGCGTAAGCGGCGCCAGAATGCGGTAAAGCGCTGTGCCGGTTTGCCCGCCCCAGCCGTGATGAAAGCCTTTGAAAACGCCGCTCGTGTTGCTGGCGTAGCTGGCGCTATACAGCAGCGGCGCAAGCAGTGCGGCGCGCTCGTTTGGCGTAAGCCAGCCCGCCTGTTCCCAGGCGGCAATCTGCGTGCGTATCGCGTCGATGCGCATGCCGTTCGCGCGAGTGAAGAACAAACGCTCATGGGCGGTATCGAACTGCTGGTCGTCGGCGGGGCACAGGTGGCGCGTTACCCAATCGACGTGTGGGGCTAGCGCGTTGAGCTGCGCAATTGCAGCGGTGTAGCCGCCCAGCGTGCCGAATGGCGGCGGTTCATTACAGGCAATTGCGCAGCGATTGATTTCATACGCATACGGCTCCCAGTCGTTGGCGAGCACGCGAAAGCCAAGCTGCTTGGCCATGCGCGCCACCACGCCACTGCCCGCGAACAAGTCGGCGAAGGTGCCGCCCGGCGGCGCGCCAGCCAGCGCAATCGCGCGTTGGATTAGGCCTAGGAGCTTGCGCTTGTTGCCGATATAGGGGATGAGCTGGTGAAACACGTAGGCGTTGGTGTGGGCGGCGGCGTGCCGTTCCTTGATATACGCAAAATCGGTATCGGTCATGCGCGTCATTCACCAGGCAAAACATCAGAGCACTGAGATTATACCGTATCTCAGTGCTCTCTGCGCCTCGGCGGCAACGATGTGGTGCTAGCTGCCCAACTCTTTTAGACGATCTTCCCACTTCTTGATCATGCGATTATAGGTGTCTTCGCTGATCTCGCCCTTGGAGAAGCGCAAATCGAGGGTATCGATGGCCTCTTGCACTTGCGCGCGCGTCAGCGGGCCACTGCTGGCCGCCGCTGCCGGGGCGGCTTCGGGTGCCGGGGCTGCCGGGCGTGCGGGTTGCTGCATTGCCTGCCCTAATGCACCAGCAATCGCTGCACCCAGGCCCACGCCTGCGCCCAGTCCAACGCCGGTGCCAGCCGCGCCGCCGGGGTTGGTGGCGGCGTCGCCCATGGCCCGCGCCGCCTTAAATTTCATGTAGGCGTCCATGTCGCCGATTGCGCCCATCGAGGCGCGCTCGTCGATCGCCTTGGCGGTGTCTTCGGTGGGCGAGATTGAGCCGATGTACAGCGCCACCAGGGTAAGCCCCACCGCACTGAAGTCGTCGGCGAGCTGCGCCTTGGCGCTGGTGCTGAGCTCGCTGAACTGCCCAGCCATATCGAGCAAGCTGCGCTGCTGCTCGCCCAGCGTATCGGTGAAGCGCTGTATGATCATTCCGCGCAGGTAATTCTCAAGCTCGCCGGTGGTGAAGATACCCTGCTGCCCGGCGATCTGGTTGACGAACTGGGTTGGCTCTTTCACCTGGAAGGCGTAGGTACCAAAGGCGCGCAGCCGCACCATGCCGAAGGTGGCGTCGCGCACAGTAATTGGCTCGGGCGTGCCCCACTTTTGGTCGATGAACTGGCGCATATTCACAAACACGACTTCGGCAGGGAAGGGCGTGCGCCCGCCGGTAGCCATGCCAATCAGGCCCGAGAGTATCGGCAGGTTGGCAGTGGTGAGCGTGTGCCGCCCGGGGCCAAATGTGTCGAGCGCCTGGCCGTCGCGGAAGAACATGGCGACCTGGCTGGGCCGCACCACCAGCTGCGACCCGAAGCGGATATCGAAGGCTTCGCCTTCCGGCTCGCGATGGATGATCTCACGGCCAGTTTCGTCCATGAACTCAATGACATCAATAATACGCGCCATTCAATCCTCCTTATAGTTGTAGGTTGCACGTTTTAGGTAACAGTCTGAGGCCCGCAGATGAATTGCAGTGAACGCAAAGCAAAGGTAGCGAGTTGCTTTTTGCCTGCCTTTCTCCGTGTCTCAGCGCCGCTGTGGTAAAAGCGTTCTTCTCCTATGCCTGTGTGGCGGGCGGGGCAGCGGGCGGCACCGGCGTGGCCGTGGTTTGTGGCGCACCCGGCGGAATGAACAGCTCGGCACCGCAATACTGGCATTTTACAATGCCCTGGCCCACCAGCTCGCGCACGCCGCCGCAGTTGGGGCACTTATTGCTGGCTACCTGCGCGGCATCCTTCGAAAAGAAGGTATTCGTGCTCCAGTCGATATAGCCGGTGAACAGGCCCTGCTGCACCAGCTCGTAAATGTCCTGCTTCACTTCATCGCGCGTCATCTTCAGCTCGACCATGATGCTATTGAGCTGGGCTTTCCCCTGCGCCTGAATCAGGCCCAGCAGGCGCTCTTTCTTGCGCACGCCCGCCAGGTCTTGCTCTTCGCGCTTGCCCTGGGTGAACAGGTACGCGCCAATGCCGCCCAGGATGAGCAGCGGCAGCACGCCAAATAGCCCGATGCCAAGAATTGCGCCAGAGCCGCCGGTTTGGCCCGAGGCCAGCCCCGAGCCGATGAATAGCGTGACGATCAAGAAAATAATCACGCCAGCGGCGATCAGGATCATCCCAACCGTTTTACCGCTTCCACTCATAAGCACTATCCTTATCGTTACTACCAACGTTGATCGCGCACGTTACGCGACCTATATGTGCTCGTCTTTGGCGAAACGCGAGCCTAGCCGAAGCCGCTTGAGCCGCCGCCACCACCGCCACCGCCGCCACCGCCGCCACCACTCCATCCACCGCCACTTCCCGAGCTTGATGGCGCGCTGGTGAAGATCGCCGAGGTTGAATTCAGCATGTCGAAGAAGCCCGCACTCATTGCGTTCAGGCTAGTGAATGCACCGCTCGACATCTGATCGAGCGAGGGCAGGCCGCCGCCCTGTCCGGATGCGCTTCCAGGCGTTGTTGGTAGATCGTCTTTGCGATGGCCGTAATGCTGCTGCGGATAGCCGTAGCCGCCGTAGCCATACGGATAATACCAGGGTGGTGCGGGCGTATTCACCTGCGCGAAGCGCTGTACCCAGCTGTGCTCAAGCCCAAAGGCAACGGCGTAAGGCAAGTAGCGCTCAAACTGGTCTTTCGCTTCGGCCACATTGGTATATTTATCGATGCGCTCAAGGTAGCGCCGAAACGCGAGCCACTTGGCCGCAGCCGTTGCGCCCTGCGTACTCTTGCGCGGCATGTAGCGGCTTAGGATGAGGAAGCCCACCGCCAGCGCGATCACCACAAAGCCGAGCACTGGCGCGAGCGGCGTGTACAGCGTGAGCGCCGAGGCACCAAAGCAGCCCGCAATCACGGCAATCACGAAGAATAGCACGGCAATCATGGTATAGCGGTTGCGCACGCTATTGGGGTTTTCATCGAAATAGCCCTGCCGCACCACTTCTTCGTACATCAGCTTTTTCAGCTTGGGGATGCTGGTGTAGAACTGGTTGCGCAGGCTCGAAAGCGAGCGCTCGGTTTGCATGGTGCCGAAAATCTCATCGAACAGCTCGCGCTCGTAGGGCCGCAGCTGGCGCAGGTCGGCGCTGCCGCGCACAAAGGTGAAATCGCGCGAGCTGCTGAAAAAGCCCTGGTTGGTTTGCTCGGTGATCTGCAAATAGCCCCGCCGCGCGAAATCGACGACCGTGGCAATAATGTCTTTCATGTCCGCGCTTTCATCGATCAGCGTGCCGACCATGCCAGGCGGTACATCTTCGGGCGGTGTGGGGTAGAACTCGGCCACCACGCCGGTGGGAATGTCGCGCCCATGTCGATACCACAGCAGGTACAGCCCGCCAAAGCCGCCCAGGCCCAGCAGCATCGAGCTTACCAGCGCGAGCAGATTGTAGAACGGCTCGCGGGCCTTGCGCGCCTCGGCGGCGGCAATGCGTGCATCGTCGGCAGCCTGCCAGCCGGGCGGGCTGGCGCTCACCACGCCATGCGGGAACTGAACGCGGATTTCCCACTCGGTGCCGTTGGGGAAAGAATGCCCATCGAACACAGCGGTGGCATCTTCGTCAATCCGCGCCTGGCCGCTCTCTTCAGTCGCATTGCGGTACGAGGCTGCTTTCATCTGGCTGGGGGCGACGCCCTGTGGCAGGCTCACCACCACCCGCGATTGTGAAATGGTGTAGGCCCGGTCGGATTCGATAAACTTCCAGAAGAACTGGTCGCCGTCGTTGTAGATGCGCAGCGCGCCTTTGAGCGTGTAGCGCAGCGTAAAGGTGCGCTGCTGGTCGGTGGTGCTGGGGAAATACCAGGTAATTTTTTCCTCATCGCTGTTGCGATCAACAGTGTAGCTATTGGCGCTCTGGTCGCTAGACTGGCGGTACTGTTGCCCGCCTTCGCTCACGCTCCACTCATCAATCGCCTCAACCCGGTTGAGTGGAATAGCGCGGAATGCGAAGCGAAATGGCCCGCCGATGAATTGCGTCTGCCAGGTTTCGACCATCCGGACATCGCCATTCGGCAGGATAGTTGCCTGGCCGTCGCGCCGATTGACGATCACCGACTTGGATTGTGCGCCTACCGTAGTAGCCAACGGCAGCGCCGCGAGCAGCAGCACCAGGCCAATCAGCAGCCGTAGCCCCAGGTGCCGCCAGTGAAACAGAGAATTGTTCATCAATGATTACCTACCTTCAGTCGCGGAAACGGTAGCTGGCAGGCGCGCCAGCGCAATTGGAACGTGTGAGACTGACGTCGGTTATGCTTCCAGTAGTATATACGTTTTTTTGTGGTGTGGGGTCGCAACCTGGCGCTACAGATGGTGATACAGATTTGACAAAGAAAGTCATTGTGAGATAATACACACGGTCATTTCCCCGACAGATGTTATGAATAAAGGAGTTGATGGATGAAACTCAATGTACGATCTTGGCTTGCCGGTGTTGCAGTAGCGAGTGCTTTGGTGTTGACAGCGTGTGGCGGTGGTGGTGCCCAGCCAGCGGCCGGCGGTGATAGTGGCGGCGCGAGCGCCCTCAATATTTCGACTGCGGGCGAGCAGCTGGCGTTTGCCCCGGCCAACCTGACAGCCAAGCCAGGTGATGTGAAGGTGACTTTCAAGAATGGTTCAGGTGCCCAGAAGCACAACTGGATCCTGGTTAAGGGCGGCGACGATGTTGCGGCCAAGGTTGACGAGGCGGGCGTGGCCGCTGGCGACGCCAAGGGCTACATTCCCGACGATGCGAACATTGTTGCCAAGACCAAGCTGGTGGATGGCGGCGCGAGCGACTCGGTGACGGCCAAGCTCGATGCCGGTACTTACACCTTCCTGTGCACCTTCCCCGGCCACTACGCGGCTGGTATGAAGGGCACCCTGACGGTGAAGTAGTACTGTAGGTACACTTCCCCTCGCTGCCTGGGCAGCGAGGGGATTTTTTATTGCCTGCGAGATTCGCTACAAGTTCGGCTGGGAAGCATCGCCCAGCCAGATATCGCGCGATCCTGTAAGAAGGCGACCGGTGAGCAGCCCCAGAAGTGGCACACCGCTCTCAACACGCAGGTAGCGGTCGTACCAGGCATCGTGGTCCGATTGCGTGGCGAAGACGGGAAAGTAGGTGCGCATAGGGTAGGCAGTGTTCAGCTCATCACGCGAAAGTGTGCGGTTGCCGGGGAATTCTTCGATTGTGCCGTCGCCATCAAAATCCCAATTGTTCGATCTGAGCGAAAACTGCCCCAGCGCAGGCCATTGCGCATCCACAATATAATATTCCTCGCGCTGCTTCCCGGTATGATCGCGGAATGGCTCGCTATAGCCAACCACCACTACCGAGTGCTGCCCCGATACCGGAATATTCCCCATACGTATCACGAATAGCTCAATAATCACCGGGATGCCACGATCGATCAGGTCGCGGATCACGGCCTCGTAATCGGTTTGCTGTAAGTTGCCAAAGTGTGTGCCAAAGCCGTGGCGTTTTAGCAGCCAGCTGGTAATCGGGCTGGGCGTGCCGCCCCACTGTGGCTGGAAGAACATTCCCGCTTCACGCACAAAATCATCTTTACGGTAGCGCAGGCTGCGTACTAGCAGATTACCCGCGTTCGATGCTGCGGTACAGCCGCATTCGTTCCATCCCTGGCCTTCAACCGGCCAGTCGTTATCGGCGGTGTTGCGATTGACAGTATGAACAAATGGGGGAAATGCCATCAATAACCTCCGGCGGCAAACGAATACGGGTGCGATTATTATAAGTATAAACGTTGCGCAGCCGTATTTTCAAGCAGGTGTTTACGGCAAGCCTGCGCTTGTTACGGTGATACGCTCACTGCCTGTAGCGCTGTGTGCCGCTCGCTGCGTTGTACCAGCACCACCACGCCGGTCGTAATCAGCCAGAGCGCCCAGCCCAGGTAGCTAGCTGCGTTGATCGTTCCGGCTAGCTCCCATCCAGCGGGTTCGAGCAGCCCGGCGGCGATGCCGAGCGCCAGCACCATGCCGCTCAGGCCAAGCCAGCGCCCGAACATGCGCGAACGCAACATGGCCCACGCTACCAGGAAGGCCCATATACTGGTGCTTAGGTAGCCCAGGTGTTCGCCGATGGCCATACCAGCGTAGCGGTGGAATGCCTCGAACACCAGGGCGGCAGCGGTACGCTGGGCCGCGCTGGCTCCGGGCGCGAGGTAGGCCTGGGCCAGGTGCGGCACCAGAAACGGCCAGCGCAGGAAGCCAAGCGCTTGCACTAGCCCGGCGACAACCCCAAAGGCCGTAGCAACTGAGAGCGCTGCCGATGGCGCTACGCTCGCCAGCAGCTGCCGAACGAGCACTGCTAGTGGAATGAAGAGCACGGCAGTGAGGGTCAGGAGATACCAGGCTGCAACTAGCTGCGGGCCGCCCGCCTGAAATTTGGTAAGTACTTCGGCGGTGGGCTGGCGCAGAATTGCAGGGTAGTCGAACATGATCTGTAGTAGGGTAAAGCCGATGACGAATGCGAGCGGCACGACGATGAGCATCAGCCCGGTGATTCTACGGAGGTATGAAGTGTTCATTGATGGTTCCTTTTTGCGTAGGGCGTTCGCTTACTCAGGCAATTGCTTCATTTCTATGGTGATGAGCTGCACTCAGTGCCGATCATCACCAGGTAGAAGCGATACCGAAGCCGGTTGTCGCAGGCCCAGCCGCAGCGCGCAAACGCCTTATTCCGAATAAATTAGAGTATTTACTCTAATTTGAGTATAGATCAATCACGCCCGCTTGTCGAGTCGGTCGTTAGCAGGATGTTTGTGCGGTGACTTGAGTCGTGGCGCTGGCCCCTGCGGGCATAGTGTGTTGAGCTGGCCGGGTTAGCCGGGCGGAGCGAGCATGTATGGGCTGAGCACGTGCTGCATCAGCGTAACGCCCTGCTCAATCTGGGCGGGGCCAACGGTTTCGCCGCGCACTTCGACACTAGCCAGCCAGAATTCGGCAATCAGCCAGCACACTTCGGCCAGGCGCGTCACTGCGGCTGCGTCGCCGGGCGTGCGCAGCACACCTGCGGCTACAAAGCTGCTGATTAGCTGGCGGAAGTCGGTGAAGCCGCGCTCACGCACCGCCGTCCAGCGCTGTTGCAAGTGCGCATCGCGGCGCAGCAGGGCAATCAGCTCGCGGTAGATAAAGCGATATTCCCAGCTGGTGGTAAAGGTGATGCGCACCATTCCTTGCAGATCAGCCAGCGAGGGGGTGGATTGGCTGGGCAAATTGTAGGCGGCATCCCAGCGCGCAAACAGCTGCTCGAACAGTGCGCGGATGATCGCCTCTTTATTGCGGAAATGATAGTACAGGTTGCCGGGGCTGATGCCGAGCGCATTGGCGATATGGTTGGTCGAAACTGCTGCGGTGCCTGCTTCGTTGAACAGGCGCAAAGCAGTGTCCAGAATGCGTTCGGCAGTACTCATATGCTCTCCGGCTGCGCGGGGCCGCTTGAACTGTGCGCTACAATATGCCCAGCGAGCGTATAGCTGAAATGGGTGAACGATGGATACAGAACGATTATACTACGCCGATGCCTACCTGACGGAGTGTTGCGCGCGGGTGATTGAGCGGGCCGAGCGCAATGGACAGCCCGCGGTGGCGCTGAGCCAGAGCGTGTTTTACCCCGAGGGTGGCGGCCAGCCCGCCGATACCGGCACGCTGAATGGCATAGAAGTGCTGGATGTGCAGGCCGAGAATGGGCTGGTGTGGCATATGCTGGCTGCGCCGCTGGCCGATGACACGGTTCGCGGCCAGATCGATTGGGCGCGGCGCTTCGACCATATGCAGCAGCACCACGGCCAGCACCTGCTTTCGGCGGCGTTTGAGCATGCGCTAGGGCTGAAGACGGTGTCGTTTCACCTGGGCGCGGGCGCGGCAACCATTGACCTGGCGGGCACGGCGCTGAGTGCTGCGCAGGTGGCCGCAGTGGAAGATCTGACCAACCAGGTGATCTGGGAAGACCGGCCCGTACTTGCGCGTTTTGTGACGCCTGAGGAATTGGCGCAGCTGCCCTTGCGCAAGCCGCCCCAGGTGCAGGGGCCGGTGCGCGTGGTGTCGGTGGCCGATTTCGACCATTCGGCGTGCGGTGGAACGCACCCGCGCAGCACGGGCGGCGTGGGTTTGGTACACATACGCCGCTGGGATAGGCGCGGCGATGCGCTGCGCGTGGAGTTTTTGTGCGGCGGGCGCGCGACGCGCGATTTGCGCTGGAAGAATGCTGCGCTGGGGCGGCTGGCGGGCACGCTGAGTGTCGCCCCTGCCGAGCTTGAGGATGCCGTAGCGCGGGTGCGTGAGGCCGAAGAGCGCACCCGCAAGCAGCTTGCCGAGCGCATTGGGCAGCTGATTGTGCTCGAAGCGACCGATATGATGACGCGCGCCGAGCTGGCCGGGATTGTACAGGTGGTGCGCCATACCTATGTGCAGCGCGACCTGGAAGAGGTGCGGGCGCTGGCGCGGGCGATTGCCGAGCATGGCGGCGTGGCGCTGCTCGGGCTGCGTGCCGAGAAGACCCAGCTGATTTTTGCGCGGGCCGAAGGACTAGCGGTGAACTGCGGCGCGCTGCTGCGCGAAACGCTGGCGCAGTTTGGTGGGCGCGGCGGCGGCCAGCCCGCACTGGCCCAGGGCGGCCTGCCCGATGCGGCCCAGCTCGATGCGGCCCTTGCGGCGGCAGTTGAGCGCCTACGGATGGGGTAGAGTGTGCGGGCTGTGGGGAAGCCACGGCGTGCAATGCGGCTTCGTTGGCTTACAGAGTCGTTCCGTTGGCTTGCAACGTGGTT
>JAFEAS010000081.1:0-10132 GCA_018266315.1 Chloroflexi bacterium SZAS-1
GATACAGCCGCCGTGACCTTCCACTAAATGCTTGGCGATCGCCAGGCCCAGACCAGTGCCACCCGCATTCCGCGTGCGCGCCCGATCGACTTTGTAGAATCGCTCGAACACGCGCGGTACCTCAGCGCGTGGGATGCCAATGCCAGTATCGGTGACACACACCAGCATCCACTCGCCAGGGCCGAGCGCTTGCGGCAACGTAATAGTCGACCGCCCCTGGCGCGCCAACGGTGGGGTGCGCTGGCGACGCTCACCGGGTGGGTAGGTATGCGGCTCGGCGCTCAGCCGCCGTTCGAGGTAGCCAGTCGTCGGGGCATCTGGCCCAATTGCCAGCACAGTTGCACGAATGGTAATGCTGCCGCCAGCCGGAGTAAATTTCACCGCGTTATGCAGCAGGTTAAGCAACACCTGGCCGATGCGCCCGGCATCGATAAGCACTGGCGGCAGCTCGTCGGGCACCGCCGTACCCACACGCAGCGATTTGCGCTCGG
The DNA here is from genome assembly GCA_018266315.1 of Chloroflexi bacterium SZAS-1. Taxonomy (GTDB): domain Bacteria; phylum Chloroflexota; class Chloroflexia; order Chloroflexales; family Roseiflexaceae; genus Kouleothrix. The sequence goes on from JAFEAS010000081.1 coordinate 492, forward strand.
CCTGGGGGCGAATGCGCTCAATTGCGCGTGCCGCCACCACTGGCAATGAGGCGGGGGCAAGCTTCAGCGCGACCCGGCCCGACTCAATCTGCGATAGCTCGTGCAGCTCGTCGACCAGCTGGGTTACGGCGTCGACTTCCTGCGCCATCTGGCTCAACATGCGCTCGGCGATCTGCGGCGGTGGGCTGGATTGCAGTGTTTCAACCAGCAATTTCACCGAGGCGAGCGGCGTGCGTAATTCGTGCGACACATTCGCCACCATATCGCGGCGTGCCCGTTCCAGCAAATTGATCTGGGTGAAATCGCGAATGAGCAGCGCCACCCCCTGAAACTCGGCAGTATCAATGCGTTTGGCGCGCAGGCGCAGGGTACGCCCGCTTTGTGGTGGCTGCAACACCAGCTCGCGCGGCTCACCATCGCGCAGCACATCTTGCACCAGTGCGTCGGCCTGATAATCGCGCACCAGCGCGATCAGCCCCTGCCTGCTCGGCAAATCAGCACTAACATCAAGCAGCTGTTCGGCCTGCTGGTTGAGGTAGCGCACCTCGCGCTCGCGGTCAACAATCACCATGCCAGCATCAACCGCATCGGCTGCCAGGCGAAACACTGGGGTAAAAAGCTCGGTGGGCGGTAGTGGGCTTTCGACAATCGTTACACGGCGGCGCCAGAGCCAGAACGCCAGCAGCAGGGCAGCAATAAGCGCCAGCAGCAGAATAATTTCAAGCGCGGTCATAGTGAAAAGCCAGCGGAGCTATATCGGAAAGCGCGATTGATCAATAGACAACGCTTCCTCGCGTTACTGAGGCGGGATTTCGAAGCGATAGCCGACGCCGCGTACGGTTTGAATATACAGCGGGCGGCCAGGGTCTTCCTCAACTTTTTCGCGTAGCCAGCGGATGTGAACATCTACGGTGCGGCTATCGCCCAGAAAGTCGTAGCCCCACACACGCTCAAGCAGCACATCGCGCGAAAGCGCCATACCACGGTTGCGAATCAGGCAGGTGAGCAAATCGAATTCTTTTTGCGAAAGGGTCAGCTCGGCACCGGCACGCCAGGCCCGCCGCGAACCCGTATCAACGCGCAGCAATCCGGCATCAAACACTTCGCGATTGCCCACCGGTTGGCGGTCGGTGCGGCGCATGATCGCACGCACTCGTGCCAGCAATTCGCCCAGGCTGAAGGGCTTGGCTACGTAATCGTCTGCGCCCAGCTCTAGCCCGGCAATACGGTCGACTTCATCCTGGCGGGCAGTGAGCATCAGGATAGGAAGATCGCTTTCCTGACGCAAAATACGGCATACCGAAAAACCATCGAGCCGGGGCAGCATAATATCGAGAATCAGCAGATCGGGCTGCTCGCGGCGGGCTAGCTCAAGGCCGTGCACGCCATCGGCGGCGGTCAGCACGCTGTAGCCTTCACGTTCAAGGTTGTAGCGCAGGGTTTCGGCGAGGGTCAGTTCGTCTTCAACAAGTAAAATGGTCGGCATAGCACGATATTTCAGAATGCAAAAGTCATTGTTCCTTTGGCATTCTACTTTGGTGTGTTTAAATCGATGTTAAGCGCAGATGAGAGCGATACGCGCACCACCTAGTACCTGTACCGCGCCCAGGATTATTCTGATGCTGCCCGCCCGACGCCATCGCTGGCACGGCAGACATAAATCGTTGTGTCGCGCCCGGTGGCCTGGCGAAAGGCCGCCGCGACATTGCGCTTGAAGCGCTCAACGGCGCTGGTTTCAACCAGGCTGACGGTACAGCCGCCAAAGCCCGCCCCAGTCATCCGCGAGCCGTAGCAACCGGGTACCTGCTGCGCCGCCGCAACCAGCGCATCCATATCGGGGATGCTCACCTCGTAATCGTCGCGCAGGCTGGTATGCGATGCGTTCATAAGCTGGCCGAACGTGGCAACATCACCTGCTTCGAGCGCCGCCGCGCCACGCACTGCGCGGTCGTTTTCGGTGATGACATGGCGGGCACGCGCGCGCACTGGCTCAGGCAGGTCGGCCTCGTGCTGGTGAAACTGGGCAACGCTGATATCGCGTAAGGCTCTAATCTTCGGGTACCACTGGCGGAACAGCTGCACCGCCTGGTCACATTCATCGCGGCGATCGTTATACGCCGAGCCAGCCAGTCGCCGTTCGGTATGGCTATCGCACACAACAATCTGCGCATCGGCTGGCAGCGGCACAGGCTGGTAGTTCAAATCGCGGCAATCGAGCAGCAGCGCGTGGTCGCGCTGGCCCAGCGCCGAGATGAACTGATCCATAATGCCGCACTGCACGCCAACAAACGAGTTCTCGGCACCCTGCGCCAGCAGCGCCAGCTCTTCGCCCAGAATATTCAGCCGGTTAAGCACCTGGAAGGCATAGCCCGTCGCAACTTCCAGCGCCGCCGACGACGAAAGGCCCGAACCGCGCGGCACATCGCTGGTTATCAGTAGGTTTGCACCGCCAAGTGTATGCCCAGCCACCAGCAGGCCCTTTACCACGCCGCGGATGTAGTTGCTCCAGGGGTGAGTCACGCTCTGCTCAATCGGCACATCGAGGGCAAATTCATCTTCATCATGCAGGTCAACCGCGACAATATGCACACGAGTATCGTCGCGCGGGCGTGCCGCCACATAGGTCGCCCGGTCGATCGCGGCAGGCAACACGAAGCCATCATTATAATCGGTGTGCTCACCAATCAGGTTTACGCGCCCAGGGGCACGCACAATCAGGCGCGGATGAATGCCATACTGCTGCTCGAACTGCGCGCGAATGATTTCGACATCAATCATGATGATTTTCACCTTTAGGCGTAAGCAACTCATGGGAGGATAAGCCCCCGCCGCGCATTATAGCATTACCAGAATGCAAGCAGTGCTACCACGCTCCGCCACAAGCAGCATAACCGCATACTGGGGTGGCATCCGCCTGCGGCTTCGCCTATCGCCAACAGCATGTTCGCCACGCAGAAGGTTGCTGGCCGTGAACCGAGCCAGGTGCGCAACACTGTGCACACGCAGTGTGCTCCCATCTCAAATAGTTAGGGCTTTCGCTTCCTTGTTTATTTGCCTGCGGCAGCAAGGTACTTTTTCTTTTTCTTGGTGATGTTTTGCGCTCCGCGCAAAACATCACCAAGAAAAAGAAGAATTTGCGGCTCTTCGGGAGTTGCCGTGGAAAATATATATTCTCCAGTCTTGTTTTAGGCCATCAGAAAGCCATGCGCTACAGTCGGTTCTTGGCTGACTCAACCGAAAATCAGGGAGAACTCTTCCCGGTCTTCCCGATGCAGTAGACCCTGATTCGCTGCCACGGCAATTCCTGGAGAGCCACATATTCTTCCAACAAGATGACATTAAGGGTTCTGCAGTTGGCTTTTTAAGGGCCGACTTCAAGACACAGCTAGCTGCTATTAACATCTTCAAAAGATTTTGAGGTAGCATTACCATGTATACGCTAATATCGACGGCTCAAAAGGCTCAAGCAGTTTTTAAAACTGCGTAATCTTTCATAAGGAATAATTTATGGAAGCTAAACTTATTGATTTCCAAACAGGGTGGTATGAAGTTAACCTTGGTCTCAGAAAGGAGGAAATCGACACCTTCATAACTATGCTTCAGCAACTAAAAAGCGGCATTATCGATGAGATACAAGCAGGCGGAGATTATGAAGGTAAAACTGGAATTGGTGATATTATATTTTACCTCCAAAAAGCTGATGACGATAACCTGATATTTTTGGGGCCGTCAATAAAACCAAATGGCTAACGTACATCTTACAACCGGCCAATATTGCGCTGCTTAAGTTAAACTATAAGAGTACTTTGGCACACCCCGGCGGCCTTGGGGCCTGAGCAACCTGCGGCCCTGCGGCCTGAGCAACCTGGCTTGAACGGTGTGGGTGTGTGCAGGGCGCTCCGCCCCTGCACCCCGCTGGGGAACCACGCTGGTTCCCCCGACCCCTCCGGCAACGCGCGCCAGTATCACGCACAACGCTCGTTGTCACGCCTCCGATGTGGGGCACGCTGGCATCTAACGATGCAGCACGTGCCAGATTGAACTTCCATAAACAACGCTGCTTCCTTCATCCGTTGCCAGCGGCGAGCATACCGGATGCATGACACACTGGCACGGTAGCCATCTGATCACATCAAACTCGGGGGCTGGGGGCAACCCCAGCGCCGGGTGCCGGGGCGGCGCGCGCCCCAGCGGCCCCGGCAGCCTGAGCACAACCACACATGAGGGGGTATTTTCGGGCGGCGACGCTTTCCAGCGAGCTACTACGCCACGGTGCGCAGATCCAGCGCGCGCTCGGCGTCGGCGCGGCCCTGCGCAAACAGCGCCAGGTGATTCTCGGTCTCGTAGTCGATGATCCAATCGAGCGGCATCAGCGCCTGCGGCGCAATCACTGTGGGCGGCGCGATCGGGCGCGGCACCCCACCCTCGAGCAGCATACTCGGGTCGCCCAGCTGCTCGGCGGCGCGCGCTAATTTGGCCGCAGCGGCAGCCAGGCGGTTGCGGTGCTCAATCGCCTCAAACGCCACCCGGTACGAGGCCAGCAGCGCCCAATCAAGCGTCAGCGACAGCGCCTGCACCAGGTCTTGCGGCATCTGGCGCATCTGCGCGCGCATCGCGTCGGGGTCAGCATTCCAGGGCGTCATCATCACCACCAGAATATCTACATCGTCGTCGCCCGCCAGGTTTATCACCGGCTCAAGCGGCGTATTCGCCAGCACTGCGCCATCCCAATACTTCCCATCGCCAATCGCCGTCCAGGGGTACACGATCGGAATACTCGACGAAGCCATCAGGTGATCAAGCACAATCGTGTCGGCGGGGCGGCCTTCGAGCGGGCGATTGCAAAACACCCGCAGCGCGCCGCTTTGGAGCTCGGTAGCGGCTAGCAGCAGCGCCGGTGCCTCCAAGCCATTGATGCGCGCAAAATCCATCCACTGGCCCAGCGTATGCCGCCAGGGTGTCGTATCGAGCAGGCTGCGGAATGGTCGCGTATGGAAGAGCTCGCCCAGGCGGCGGAATAAGCTCTGCGCGCTCATGTCGCGCTCGTTCGCGGGCAGCGTATCGCGCGCGCCGCCGTGCGCATCGGAGGTAAGCACACTACGCAGCAGGAAGCGCAGCAATGGCCGCGACACCGCTGGCAGATCGCCCGAAAGGCGGTGGACTTCTTCAGTGTGCATTGCCAGCCAGCGCGCCTTCAGCTGCGCCACCGTCAGGCCCGAGGCCAGCGCGGCGGCGTTAATCGCGCCGATTGAGGTGCCTGCAATAATATCCGGCCCCTTGCCATCTTCCATCCAGCCCGCTGCAACCAATGCTTCAAGCACGCCAATATGGTATGCGCCGCGCCCGCCGCCCCCCGAGAGCACGAGCGCTTTTTTCTTCGTTGCCATCGATGTCTCCACAATGTAGGTCTGCAATTATCGAATCAAAGAACGCATGAAGTACAACGAATTGGCAAAGCAGAAGTTACACGCGCACAATATAAGAAGAACAACGCTACAGGTACAGTTTTACCCAGCCACCGCAATCATCACAATGCCCGCGAAGATCAGCAGCGCGCCCACCAGACGCACGCTGCCGAAGCCCTCACCCAGCCAGCGCCAGCCAATCAGCGCGGCAAACACCACACTCACCTCGCGGATCGCCCCGGCATAGCCGACCCGCCCGGCGCTGTAGGCCGCCAGCACCATCGCGTAGGTCAGCAAGATCAGCACACCCACCGCCAGGATGCGCCGCCAGTTGGCGCGCCATTCGCCGAGCAGCGCCGTCGGTGGGTAGCGCCATAGCAGCACTGGCGTAAGCGCTAGCGCCGTGACCAAGAACTCAATAATCGTATAGGGCAGCGGCGCTGCAATCTGCACCGCTGCGCCATCAATCACCGAGTAGATCGAGATCGTCAGCGCCACACCCAGCGCCGCCGCCAAGGCCGCGCGGCCCACCGGCTGGCGCGCACGCCCGAATAGACCGCCGACCGTGAGCAGCCCCAGCAACAACAGCGCCATTCCCACGATGCCCAAGCCGGTCGGGCGCTCGTTTAGAAACAGCGCCGCCCAGAGCGCCAGCAGCGCCGGGGCCGTGCCACGCGCCAGTGGGTAAGCCTGCGAGAAATCGGCCAGCGCGTAGGCACGCGTCAGCGCTAGCGAGTAGCCCGCCTGCGCCAGCCCACTCACAAGCACATATGGCCAGGCGGCGCGCGGCACGACAGGTAATACCACCAGCAGTGGCAACGCCCCCAGCCCACCCACCCACCAGGCCCACCAGAGAAACACTTCTTTCTGGCGTGCCTGTTTCACAAGCACATTCCAGCTGGCGTGCAGCAGCGCCGCTGCCAGCAGCAAGCATAAGGTAAACAGCGACATTTCCACCCTTTTGTGTCAGCAGGGAAGGCGATTTACCGCATGCCCATGCCATAATCGAGAGTGTTTCGTAACCATGCTGCCATCTAAACCCACTGGCTTTTATGGTATAATCGCGCCGTAGTAATAGCACGAGTACATACGAGCAACATCGGGTACCACTATAGTTTCGGGCAACGGCCCACCAAAGGGCAGTATTATGAGTCAGCTGGGCGAGCGGTTGCGTGAGGCTCGCGAAAGCCAGGGTATCAGCATATCACAAGCGGCGGTCGAGACACGCATTCTCCAACGCTATATCGTAGCGCTTGAGGATGGCGATTTCCAGCATCTTCCCGGCGATGTCTATGCACGCGGCTTCATTCGCAACTATGCCGAATATTTGAATATCCCCGCCGAAGAGCTGATCGAGCTCTACCGCCGCGAGCGCGGCATGAGCGAGCCGATCCGCGTGGTGCCGGTGACATCAGCGCCGCGTGTGCGCAGCTTGATGATACCAAGCTTCTTTGGTGTGTTTTTTGTGGTGCTAGTGCTGGTTGGTGCTAGCTATTTGCTCCTGAGCACGCTTAATGTGGTTGGTAGCGGTAGCCAGAATCAGGTGGCGGCGGCCCCAACCCAGGCCCCAACCCCACCACCATTGCCTACGGCCATCCCCCGTGCAACCGATGCGCCGGTGATAGCGCTTGCGCCTACGAGTGTGCTGCCCAATAGCGCAGCTGGTGGGGTACCACTCAATGGCACCGCGCCCACAGCCACGATCTCGCCCGATGCGCCAATCATCGCCGAGGTAAGCCTCGATCCCAGCAGCAGCGTCGGCTCCTGGCTCGAAATCAAAGTCGATGGACAGAGCGTATTTCGCAAGGTGCTTGGGCCAGGGCAATCGTTACCGGCCTATAAGGCCCAGCGCGATTTCTGGCTCCGCGCGGGCAACGCCTCGGTGGTATCGGTGGTGGTGAACGGCCAGCGGCAGTGCTGCACGGCCAACCCCGGCGATGTCGTTACCTTCTCCTGGCCGCCGCGCTAGCCACGCCTGCACAACACAACACAGCAGCAGGGAGCGTCAGCTCCCTGTTTTTTATGGTATACTGGCCCGGTTTGTACCGGCAAACCTAACTCATTTCAAGGAACAGGCATGTATGGCTGCTGAAAGCACATTCGATATTGTCTCAGAATTCGATCGCCAGGAGCTCGCCAACGCGGTTGACCAGACCCAGCGCGATGTGCGAACCCGCTACGATCTCAAAGATAGCAAAACCGATATTGTCCTTGGTGAAAAAGAGCTGACCATCACATCTGGCGCAGAAATCCACATCAGCGCCGTGCGCGATATTCTCGAAACCAAAGCCCTGCGCCGCAACCTCTCGCTTAAAATCTTTAAGTGGGGGCCAGTCGAAGAGATCGGCGGTATGCGCGTGCGCCAAGTTGCTACCCTTCAGCAAGGCATCCCCGACGACGTGGCGAAAAAGCTGCAAAAGCTCATCCGCGATACCTTCCCCAAAGTGCAGCCGCGCATTCAGGGCGATGGCCTGCGTATCGGCAGCAAAAGCCGCGACGATCTGCAAAACGTCATTAAACTCGTGAAAGAGCACCAGGACGAATTTCCTGTTGCGCTACAATTTACTAATTATCGCTAAGGAGGCGGCACCGTTCGCGGCAATCGTACTGTTCTGCGCCATTAAGCAGCCAGCCAACCGCCAGCTATCAAGTGCCAACTGCGAAACCTATTCTATGAAGTACCATATCATTACGCTTGGCTGCCCCAAAAACTCGGTCGATAGCGAGGGCATGGGCGGCATCCTTGCGGCCCAGGGCCACACCGCTGTCGCCACCTCCGCCGCCGCCGATGTTGTCATCGTCAATACCTGTAGCTTTATTGCCGCGGCGCGCGACGAAACCTTACAGGTATTGCGCGACATGGCCGCCAGCAAAACCCACGGGCAGCAGCTGATTGCCGCTGGCTGCATGGCCGAAAGCCACGGCGCGCTAGTACAGGCCGTTCCCGGCGTCGATGCCATCCTCAGCACCCGCGAATGGATGAAAATTGGCGACCTGGTGGGGAATACGGAGAAAAAGCCAGCCAGTGCCAGTTTCAGCGAGATCATTCCACTGATGGCTGGTGCAGCCCAGCCAGGCCCCGCCGCAACCAGCGCGCTTGAGCCTGCGCCACACACTACGCCCGCCGCCGACCTGGCTGTGCCAGGCGAATATGCCGACTGGCGTACCGCACCGATCCGCCGCCACGCGGGTGGGCCTTCGGCTTACCTGAAGATTTCCGACGGCTGCAACCTGCGCTGCGCATTCTGTACCATTCCCTCGTTCAAGGGCGACATGCGCTCGAAGGCGATGGGCGCAATTCTTGGCGAGGCCCAGGAGCTAGCCGCGCAGGGCGTAAAGGAAATTGTGCTCGTCGCGCAGCACCTGACCGACTACGGCCGCGACCTGAGGCTCAGTGACGGCCTGGCAACGCTGCTCGATGAGCTGTGCCAGGTGCTGCCGCGCGACATGTGGCTGCGCCTGATGTACGCCTACCCGCACGGCATTAGCGAGAAGCTCATCGCGACCATGGCGGCGCACCCGCAGATCTGTGCCTACCTCGATATGCCGCTGCAACACGCCCACCCCGATGTGCTGCGCCGCATGCGTCGCCCGCCCGACACCGACCGCACGAAAGGCATCCTGGGCGATCTGCGCGCGGCCATGCCCGATATTGCGCTGCGTTCGACATTTATTGTGGGGTTTCCCGGCGAAACGCGCGAAGAATTCAGCGCGCTGCTCGCCTTTCTCGATGAAGTACAGCTCGATCGCGTCGGCGTATTTCGCTACTCGCAGGAGCCAGGCACGCACGCCGCCACGCTGCCCAACCAGGTGCGTCCGCACGTCGCCGAGCGCCGCTGGCACGAGGTTATGCAGCTGCAACAAGGTATTTCGCTGGCGCGCAATCAGCGCTGGCAGGGCCGCACCATTCAGGTGCTGGTGGAAGGCCAGGGCGAATCGGAGGATGGCGCGCCGCTGGTGGTTGGCCGCTCGTTCCGCGATGCGCCCGAGGTTGATGGGCAGGTGTTTGCCTGGGGCCGCGCGCCGGTGGGCAGTATCGTGCCAGTGCGCGTAACCCAGCCGCTTGAGTACGACCTGTGGGGTGAGCTAAGATAGAACAAAAACCAAGAACTGAGAACCTTCAACATAGCCGGTTCTCGGTTCTTGGTTCTATTCAGGCTCTGGTTCTCTTCAAGCGGCGACGCGAGCCTGCAGCGCTTTCTGCAGGCGGCGCAGCTCACTCGGGTTGCGGCGGGC
>JAFEAS010000081.1:10178-12348 GCA_018266315.1 Chloroflexi bacterium SZAS-1
CCATCGAGCACCTGCTGCACCACCATCGTCACAAAATCGTCTTCGGTGATGGCCGGGGTGTACACATACGCCAGACCTTCGCGGTGGCGATTCAGCACACCCTTCTCGGCCAGGCGGCTCATCGTCGTCATCACGGTGGTGTAGGCAATGTCGCGCTGCTGTGAGAGCTTGCGGTGAACTTTCTTGACAGTGCTGCGCTCATCCTGCCAGATGATCTGCATAATGTCGGTTTCGAGCGGACCAAGCACTTTGACAAGGCCGTCCTTTGTGGGGCTGAAACGAAAGCGCATGTTGAGCGGCATCGGAGATTACTCCTTTCAAATGGCGTGTCCGCCGGTTTCGTTGTATCAATGGGTTATCTGGTTCTTCGTATACTACGCTGTAGTTGTGACATCGAAGATCACAGGATGCTGTGAATTGCGCACTAGATTGTTTATTTGCGGCCCGCGTATGTAGTGTATTAGTTTGCTGCACTATCAACAAGAGTATTTGATTACTAGGCGGTTACATAAGATTACTGGAAGATTACAACGTTTTGTCATACTATATGCTATCCATACGATTCAGCTATTTATGGCGTCCAGTCGGGTATTTTCACCGGATTTAAACACTCATTACTATTTTTGATAGTATTACCGTTATTCTTATATTGCTGGAATAAACGATGACGCACGCTGAAATTCGCACACAGATCCAGGCCGCAATGCGCGCTGCCTTCCCGCAGGCTGAAGAACGGGTCGCTCAGTTCTATGCGATGCAGCAATACCAGCTGGGCTGGCGCGATACCCAGCTCGCCCCAGCTGATGTCGACCCAGGCAAGCTGCTGCGCCCCTACCTTACCTTGCTGGCCTGCCGTGCCGCTGGCGGCGACCCACACCAGGCGCTGCCGCTCGCAGCAGGCATTCAGCTCATCCACGATTTCTCGCTCATTCACGACGACATTGAAGACAATAGCGATTTGCGCCGAGGCCGACCGACCGTATGGAAGCTCTGGGGGTTAGCGCAGGGCATCAACACCGGCGACGGTATGTTTACGGTGGCGCACCTGGCCTTGCACCGCATGAGCGATGCCGGGGTGCCTGCCGAAGTCGCGCTCGAAATCATCCGGCGCTTTGATCAAACCATCCTGACGATCTGCGAAGGCCAGTTTCTCGACCTGAGCTATGAAGGCAACCTGGCAATCAGCGAGGCCGACTACCTCGCGATGATTAGCCGCAAAACCGCCGCCCTGATCGCCGCCGCCGCGGGCCTGGGAGCAATTGTTGGTGGGGCAACGGCCGCAACCGCGCAGGCGCTATTCGCGTATGGGCAGAACCTCGGGCTGGCATTTCAGGTGCAGGATGATGTGCTCGGTATCTGGGGCGACCCCGAAGTGACCGGCAAGCCCTTCGCCGCTGATCTCTATCAGCGTAAACTGAGCTTGCCCGTCATTCACGCACTACAGGCAACTGGCACAGAAGGCGCGCTAGCCCAGCGCTACACCCAAGCTAGCATTAACGACGAGGATGTGCGTGTCATGCTCGATATTCTTGACCAGACTGGCGCGCGCGGGTATACGGCGGGTGTCGCCGAGCATTACCATCGCCAGGCGCTCGCCGCGCTTGATGCTGCCAATGGCGAACCGGCCACGATCGGCCAGATACGTGCCATCACCCAGCAGCTGCTGGGCCGTCAATTCTAGCGCCCATTGCGCATCCAGGTTGGATTTTCGCTTGTCGGTTATGTAACTGCAGCAGCATAGCCTATGCGTATCGCACTTGTTTCGGGCGAGTACCCACCCCAACCCGGCGGCATTGGCGACTATACCCAGCAGCTGGGCACAGCGCTGGCGGCGCGCGGGCATAGCATTTCAGTTTTTACCATTGCCGATGGGCATTTTCAGATCATTGGCCTGCGCCAGCCCCCAACCCCGACACAGGTTACTGTCTGTCAGTCGCTCTCTGGCTGGGGATGGGCTAGCTGGTCGGCGGTACAGGCGGCAATTGCTACCACCCACCCCGACGTGCTGCACATCCAATATCAAACCGGCGCCTATGGCATGCACCCGGCGATCAACCTGCTGCCCTGGCGGCTGCGGAACATGCCGAAACCACCACGCATTGCCGTAACCGCGCACGACCTGCTGCTCCCCTACCTGTTCCCGAAAGCTGGCGCGGTGCGCCGCTGGGTC
>JAFEAS010000082.1:0-6082 GCA_018266315.1 Chloroflexi bacterium SZAS-1
AGTACCGTGCTGCCGCAGGCACATAAACCAGTAAGCGAAAGTCCTAACAGCATCTGTCACCCCAGAGCGGGCTTTTCATGTACGTTATTGGCACAGCCGGGCACGTCGATCATGGGAAGTCGACGCTGGTGAAGGCACTCACAGGCATCGACCCCGATCGGTGGGCAGAAGAGCGCCGCCGTGAAATGACGATTGACCTGGGCTTTGCCTGGCTGACGCTGCCAAGTGGCCGCAACATTAGTATTATCGATGTCCCCGGTCACGAGCGTTTCATCAAGAACATGCTGGCTGGCGTTGGTGGCATCGATGCGGCTCTGCTCGTTGTAGCCGCCGACGAAGCAATGATGCCGCAGACCGAGGAGCATCTGGCGATTCTTGATTTACTTGGCGTTACTCATGGCTTAGTGGTGCTGACCAAGGCCGATCTGGTAGATGACGAATGGCTGGATCTGGTGCGCGCTGAGGTACGCGCACGCCTGGCTGGCACCAGCCTTGCCCACGCGCCGCAGGTGGCCGTATCGGCGCGCACATGCGCGGGTATGCCCGAGCTGCTGGCCGCGCTCGATGCCCAGCTTGATTCCATCCCTGCGCGTGCCGCGCAGCATGGCGCACCGCGTATGTCGCTCGACCGCGCGTTTACGATTGGCGGGTTTGGCACGGTCGTCACCGGCACGCTGCTCGATGGGCCGCTGGCCGTAGGCGATGAGGTTGAGCTGCTACCGAAAGGGCTGCGCGCACGCGTGCGCGGGCTACAGACGCACCAGCAGAAGGTTTCCCAAGCCCGGCCTGGCACGCGCGTAGCCGTGAATCTGGCGGGCGTATCGCATCATGATCTAGCGCGTGGCGATATGCTTGCGCTACCGGGCCGGGTGCGGGCTTCCGATCTCATTGATGTGCAGCTACAGCTGGTTGCGGGTACCCGCGCGCTTCGCCATAACGAGCGGCTTGATGTCTTTGTTGGGGCGGCTGAGGCAGCCTGCCGGGTGGCACTCCTCGATGCCGACGAGCTTGCGCCTGGTGCAAGCGGCTGGGCGCAGTTGCGGCTTGAGCAGCCAATTGCTGTCGTTCGCGGCGATCGCTATATTCTGCGGCAGCCCTCGCCGAGCCAAACGCTAGGGGGCGGGCGCGTACTCGATGCCGCACCGCAACGGCACCGCCGCTTTCGCCCCGAGGTGCTGGCCGCACTCGAAGCGCTCGCGCGCGGGCGTCCGGCTGATTTGTTCCAACGTGCGCTGGACGATGGCCAACCGCACAGCTGGGCCGGGTTATTACAGGCAAGTGGGCTGAGCGAAACACTGGCACGCGAGGCGCTTGATGAGCTGCTGGCAGGCGAACAGATCGTTGTATTGGGCCAGCCCGCGAACGCTGGCGAACATAGCGCACCCGCCACCTGGCTAATTGCATCGAAGGGATGGGCAGCGCTGCACGACAAGCTCGAAGCGGCGTTGCGCGTGTACCATCGGCGCTACCCACTACGGATGGGCATGCCGCGCGAAGAGCTGCGTAGCCGCCTCAAGCTTGATACCGAGGCATTTGATGTGGTAGTGGCGGCTGCAAGCGCTGCTGGGCTGATAGCGATTCAGGGGGTGAGTATTCACCTGCCCCAACATACGCCAGAGCTTACGCCTGCGCAGGCGCGCGCCGTACAGGCGCTGCTCGCAGCATTTCGGGCCACGCCCTACAGCCCGCCTGCTCTTGATCTTGACCCTGAGGTTGCGGGCTGGCTCACCGAACAGGGCACGCTCGTGCGGGTTGCACCCGAGGTGGCATTTCTGGCCGATACCTATGCCGAGCTGGTTGCCTGGGTGCGCACAACCATTGGCACCGGCGGGAGTTTATCGGTGGCGCAGTTTCGCGATCAGTTTGGTAGCAGCCGCAAATATGCCCTGGCGCTGCTTGAACACCTGGATGAGCGGAAAATAACACGGCGGGTGGGCGATGCGCGGGTGCTGTACTAATGTGCGTTTGCATATCGAAGGCTTCATTCATAAAGTAACTCATATGTGCAACATTACCCTGGCTATCATCGTCGGAAGGACAGGCATATGACAGCACAACGCGAGCGCATTGATTACCCGGAATTGCTGCGAGCTCTAGGCTATTTCATCCAGCGCGAGCACCTGAGCGAAGTAAGCATTGTCGAATTCGATCGCGGCTGGGTGGTCGCCGGGCTAACCTTCAAGAGTACCGCGCAAGGGTTCATCCGTGTACCGGCGGATTTTGTTGTTTCGCACGATGAAGTACGCAAGCTCGTTCAAGAACTGCAAGAACAGCAGACGCGCGAACAGCAGACGAAACGGGGGTGGCTCGGATGAGACTCTTTCGTGGTATGAAGCACAGCGATTACCAGGATGTGCTGCGGGCGCTGGGCTATTTTATCGATGAGCATGGCTACACCGATGTACGCATCATCGAAACCGAAGATGGCCTGGTATTGCAGGGCCGTGTGACCGAACGCCGTGGCCTGGGTGAAGCGAATTACGATACATTTTTGATTACCGACGAAGATATTAAAACTCTGGTGCGCGACGCGTTTCTGCGCCGCGGCCAGAAGCCGCCCGCGTATAGCGAGTGAGCTTGAATTGCAATACGTGGTGTAAGTTGCGAGTTGCGTTATTCTACGCCTCGGCGTAGAATTCAAACTGCAGAACACACTACTACCGAAAGGAATGGTTCGTGCCAGCAAAACAAACCCCGACATTACGCCGCATGGGCACCGTATTACTGCTTGGCGTTGTTGCCGGCTATGGTGTACGCTATGTGGCCTCGCGTATTGCCACACGCCCAAGTACGAGCACTGCCACCGGCCTGATCGATTGGGAGCAGGCGCGGAAGTTTGCGCTACGGGTTTCGCAGTGGGAACAGCATGGTATTCCCGATCGCGCGCGCCGCCGCGAGCAGTATACACGCCTGGTTCAGCAAAGCGAGCCGCTGATTGCCGAGTACTTAAATGTGCAGCTCCCGGCACCGATAAATCGTGTCTATGTTGTCGATCGGCGCGAGTGGCTAGAAGCAAACTTTAATTCATTTTCGGTGGTGTTCCAGCCGATCGAAGAGCTGTATGAACGGTTAGGTGCACGCCAGAACAGCCTGGGCGCAACGCTCGGCCAGATTAATGGCAAGCTGATTGGCTCGCAGATGGGCATTTTGCTGGGCTTCCTGGCGCGGCGCGTGCTCGGCCAGTACGATTTGAGCCTACTCTCGCCCGACCCCGAGATACGTGGAGCGCTGTATTTCGTCGAGCCAAACATTGCGCGCGTGCAAACGCAGCTGGGCTTGAGCGATGAGGATTTCCGCCTGTGGATCGCGCTGCACGAGGTTACCCATGTGTTCGAGTTCGAAGCGTACCCATGGGTGCGTACCTACTTCAACGATCTGCTGCGCCAATTCCTGGGCCAGCTATCCGACCAACTGGCTTCGGTGGGCGGCGGGCTGCCGCAATTGCTGAGTCGACTGGTGGGTGGCCGCGCGGGCGGGCAGCACTGGATCGAGCGGATGCTTACACCAGAGCAGGCACGCATCTTTGATCAGCTGCAAGCCCTGATGTCGCTGGTTGAGGGCTACTCGAACCATATGATGAATGCGATTGGCGAGCGGTTGCTGCCAAGCTTCCGCCAGATCGAGGAGCGTGTTGAGCAGCGCCAGAGCAACAAGCCGCTTTTTGAAGAAATGTTTAACCGCATTACTGGCATGGACTTGAAGTTGGCGCAATATAAGCAGGGCGAGGCGTTTGTGAATGCGGTAGCGAACGCGCGTGGGGTTGAGTTCGTTAATCGCGTCTGGGAGCGGCCCGAGCACCTGCCGAGCATGGACGAAATTCGCAACCCGCAGAAGTGGATCGAGCGCATGGGCGGGTAGCGCTGTTAGCATTAGGAGTTACGCAGTTGGCGGATTGCGCCTTCGGCAGAGCGATACGTTTATTTTCGTTATGTGGGGTTTTTCCGCGCTCCGCGCGGAAAAACCCCACATAACAAGATCATCAAGTACCATGCTGCCGCAGGCAAAAAAAGTTGCCTATTGAGCTGCTGAACAACGCAACTGCGTAAGTCCTAAGCATATTTGTATGGGCGCGGGCTGGCATATGCATATGTGCTGGCCCGCGTTGCGTTGGAATGAGATTCAGATAGGCGAATAGTCGGGCGTATGGCACAAATAGTCTTGACATACCAAAACACATGTACTATTCTAGCCCCAGATCACGCTACTTCCGCGTAAAGGATATCTGTATGGCCCTCGATCTCTCGGCGCTCAGCCGCCAGGTACGCGCCATGAGCGGCTCGCTGGTTGGTGAGGCGAACGACAAGCATGGGCGGCAGGTGCTGGCGCTTGGGCGCTACCTTGAATCGGCCAGCGCACATGAGTATTGGGCGCAAGCCGCCGACTTGAGCCGCGAGAACTCGGCGTGGCTGCTGGCCCGCCCGATCGAGCCGCTGAACGCGACGTATGATGCGCCCGCGCGCCCCAGTGAATATGCCCTGATCGCCACCGACGGCTCGCAGATCGATGTCGAGCGGCATGGTATGGCTGCCTGCTATGTGATTAACATTGGGCGCGTCTACCTGCGCTATGGTACCCGCCCGGCGGCGCGGCTCAGCTCACGCCCGGCGCTCTATTATCGCGACGAAGACCTCTACCTCTCGGATGGGGTGCGGCGCATTCCGATCGAAGGGAACTATTTGAGCACCCGTCGCGATGTTGAAGAAGGGCAGGCATTGGTCGAGCTAGCCGACGAGTGGCTGCCGCGCTCGCCTGCCCACCCGGCACCGCGCCAGGGTAGCTTCGACGAGCTGCTTAACGGCCCGGCTGCGCCACACCTCCCGGCGCTAGCGCTCCAGGATGGCACACTGGTACGCTGGACTTTAGCCAACGCCGAGACGTTTGTGCAGCAGCACTTCTTACAGCCCTACCTACGTTACCTGAGCGCTATGCGCGAGCGAGGCATACCCGTTGCATCATACATTAGTCGACCACGCGCACCCGAAGTGGCGGGCGCAATCCGCCTGATGTTCTGCCCCGATGTTGATGTAGCGCAGGGGCGCGGCGCGAAATGCAGCGCCTGTAGCGATGCAGCCGCCAACCGCGAGCCTACGTGCATGGTATGCCAGGGCCTCACCGACGCCGATATTCTGGCCGATATGCTCGCAGAAGGCCAGCGCGGCCCGATCTTCGCCTCGCTCTCGCGCATTAATGTCGAGGCGTATGGCGAACACCTCATTCACTTCTTCTACATGCGGGTTGGCCGCGAAATTGCGCGGGTCGAAATCCCGCGCTGGGTCGCCGATGACCGTGCGCAGGTTGATGTGGTGCATGCCCTGGTGTACGACCAGTGCATGAAAGGCCAGGGCTACCCGGTGGCATTGGCGCGTGCCCACGAGCAGGCAATTGTACGCGCCGCCGACCGGCGTGCATTTCTCGGGATTGTCGAAGGGAGCCTGCTACGCGCCGAACTACCCGCCAGCGATTCCCGCAAACGTGAAAGCAAAAAGCGCCAGGCACTGTAACAACGTGCGCTGGCGCATGGATACTTGAGCTACCTGAAAGTATGATGCTGCGGTTGCGTAAACGAGTCACGCGATCAAGTGTTGGAGTACCGCATCTTCACGGTGGCGCGCCTGAGTGAAGCTATGCTACGGATTGTACGAATTTTATCGCTTGGCTTATTACTTACCTGCCCAGCCTGCCAGCATGGCCGTATGTTTCGCTCGCGCTTCACCATGAATGTGCGCTGCCCGGTGTGCGGCGTTATCTTCGAGCGCGATGCCGGTGAGGTAACCGGCGGTATGGCGATTAATATGACCCTTACCTCTGCCTTTGCGCTGGTGGCAGGGGGACTGCTCAGTGTGTTTACCACCCTCCCGGCGCTCCTGCTTATCCTGGCAATCGGCATGGCGACAGTGACATTTGGGCTGCTGTTCTATCGCCATGCTCGTGGGCTGTGGACGAGTATTCTCTACCTCACCGGCTCGATTTTCGAGGACTGATCGAGCCAGCACCCCTCGGGCTACTGCACTTCGAGCGGTACGACCATACCATTTTTGAAATGCGTGGCAATGTTGCACAGAAGCAAGTAGTGCCCTGGCTT
>JAFEAS010000082.1:6191-24411 GCA_018266315.1 Chloroflexi bacterium SZAS-1
AGAGCATCGGGGGATGAATCTGTTCTTACCACCAACATCTCATGTTGTACATCGTTTGCCTTGTTCAGTGCGTTAAAGGTAACTTTGCCAGCTTTTACCCTTGGTGTACTCGCTTCAATCCCAAAAGAATGAAGCTGTACATCTACCGTTGAAGGAAGTGCTGCTGCGGGTGCTCCCCCACACGCCCCGAGCAAACCAACCATACTCAGGCACACCACCACTACACCGCCAACCCGACGCCACGTCCAGTCACTCATGGGGCCTCCTTACCGCTCATTCCACTAATCCAAGTACCCAGCACCTGGGTACAGTGCCTAGCAAAACCATACGCAGCCCAGATATGGAGAGGCAGAGCTTATAGCAGTGTACTGTACACAATCGGTCGATCGCTTGCTTATGCAGTATACGTAATGGCGTGTAGGCTTAATGGTTCGGCCAACCGCTATAAGAAGCTCTCTATGGTAATAGCCTGTCGCGATGAGGTCGCCGTGCTTTTAGGAAAAACAGTGAGCTACCCGAAAAGCAACCATAGACACAAGCAAGCCGGGGCTGATGGACGACATGGCCGACCCTGAACAAGCCCAAGGCTGGGTTGAGTAGCTGGCACCACGCCAGGCGGCGCGCCTGGAGGCCTTGTAGAATGTATTTATAGAAACCGTGTGGGTTTGGTGTGATGCATAATGATACGCGCTGTCCCAAAAAAAAGCAAATTTTGCCCACCCCCTCTGCGCTTCTCAGTAGTTTGCAGTATGGTCAGGAAACCGCAATGTACGTATAATAGGAAAGATGGTATTCTAGCTGATACAGATGCCTTGTTCGTTGAGGTTCCCATGCCACATACGCGCTATCGTTTGGCCGGTACCCTAATTGCAGCTACATTGCTTGTGGCCTTGCTTGTGCTGGCGCCACATGCCACTGGTGCTCGCGCACCCGCCGTTGCCGATTTCGCGGCACCTATGCCGCCCGCCAATGCCCACGCGGTTGTGGCGGCAGCCCAACAGGCCAATGTGCAGCAGCGCGATGCGCTGGCCAGGCAGTTAGGCGCAGCCTCAGCCGCCAGTTTGCCGCTGGTTGAGAATATGTTCTTCTCGCCTACCGGCCACCATGTGAGTAACCGCGCGGGGTTTTTGGAGTTTTGGCGTGAGCATGGCGGCCTGCTGGTGTTTGGCTACCCGATCAGTGAAGAAATTATCGAAGATGGCCGCGTAGTACAGTATTTCGAGCACGCACGCTTTGAGTACCATCCCGAGCTAGCGGCCGAAGGCAGCCCGGTGCAGCTTTCGTTGCTGGGCCGCGAGCTATTTGCCGATCGCACCTTTGCCCCAGGCAGCGCATCCAACGGCACGCGCTTCTTTCCTGAGACACAGCATACGCTGAGTGGCAAATTCCTTATGTTTTGGAATAAGCGCGGCGGCCTGGCGGTGTTCGGTTACCCTATTAGCGAACCGATTGAGGAACCAAGCCCCACCGATGGGGTGGTGCGGGTGGCCCAGTATTTCGAGCGCGCACGTTTCGAGTATCACCCCGAAGAGCTTGGCAGCTTTTATCAGCAAGAGGCGCAGGCGCTGGGCCTGAACTTATTGGGATTACACGAAGTGCAGCTTGCCGATCTAGGGCGCCAGGCAGCCCTGAAACGCGATGGCGCATTTGCGACGAGCGCGCAGCTGGCAGGCACGCTCGATTGGTCGCCCAACATCTGGCAACGGCATATTGATGTTGATTTGAGCGCCCAGCATCTTACGGCTTACGAAGGCGACACGCCGGTATTCACTGCACCGGTGGCTACGGGTAAGGATGGCTTTAATACCCCTACGGGCACATTCGCAATCTATAGCAAATACCCTATGGAAAATATGGCCGGCTCGGCGGGTGGTGAAACCTGGTATGTGCCGAATATTCCGTGGGTACAGTACATTGTTGGTGGTGTGGCCTTCCACGGTACCTACTGGCACGATCAGTGGGGAACGGGCTTTCGCCTATCGCATGGCTGTGTAAACTTGAATATCGATGATGCCCAGTGGCTGTACGAGTGGGCCGATATTGGTACTCAGGTCAATATTCACTATTAAGCGCATATTTTATTACAGCTTACGCTATATTTCGACCGTATGTGTGGTTTTTCGCGCTACGCGCGAAAAACCACACGAAAAGAGAGAACATACCTCGCTGCCCGTGCAGTTCTGTCATCAACACAAGTTACGTGGCGGGCGTTTTTAGCTTTCGGAGAGCAGTACATTTCGATGAACGTGCGCTGCTGTTGGCGCTCCGCGCCAACAGCAGCGCACAAAAGGGGGCCTGCTGGCGCAGGCAGAACAAGCCAGCGACGCAGGCAACTGCGTAACTTGTGTCCTTAACCACAATGCCAGCGCGAAATGCGCTGGCATTGTGGTTTTGTATGAATGCCCTAAATTTTGCTGCTGGTCTCGAACACCTGGAGCAGCTCGGTAATCACCCGTTCGCGTTCGCCCGGGTCGTCGCTGCGAATAGCGGTAGTAACGCAGCCTTGCAAATGGCGTTCTAGAATAATGCTATTGAATTTTTCCAGCGCACGCTGCACTGCCAGCGCCTGTTTGATAATATCGACACAGTAGGCATCTTCATCGACCATCCGCACGATGCCGCGCACATGTCCTTCGATCGATTTGAGCCGGTTACTGAGCTGCTGTTTTGTTTCCATCATCAATCCATCTTTTATCCCATCCCAGGGGGGTAGGGTTATTGTAGCATCCCACACTGGCCGCGTCAAGGCAACATGCACAACGAAATACAACCGACCTATAGGTCGGCTGCACTTTGCACTGTATCAAAATCTTCGGCTTACCCGCTGATTGTCGCGTTCAAGCGGGTACGCATGCGGCGGGGAAGAGCGCGCGGCGCATCTTGCCGGAGGAAACGAATCAGGGTTTCGTTAAACAGCTCGGCCTCGTCGAGGAAGGGGAAATGGCGGCTTTCGGGCATCACCACTACCTCGGCGCTAGGAATATGATCAAACAGATCGGCCTGATTGGGGTGGACAATTTCGTCGCGCCCGCCGTGAACGATCAGGGCTGGCACGCTCAGGCGGCTTAGCTCGGGGCGCAGGTCGGTGCGCCACATCGAGCCTACCGAGCGGCGCAGCGTGGTTGAGCTAGATTTCACGCTATCGTCGAGGATTTCGTTGACCGCCGGGTCGTTCGTTTCACCCAGAAATAGGCGAAACATATAGCGCCGAAACCAGGGAATGCGCACAAACGCATCGGCGAGGACAGGCCGGTCGGTCAGCTTCAGCAGCCACGAGAGCGAATCGCCAACGATTGGGGCACCAACGGCCACGACGCGACTAATGCGCTTGGGATGATTGATTGCGGTTTTCAGCGCAACCATCCCACCCATCGAGTGACCGACTAACAATACCCGATCGATACCCAGCTCGTCGAGGAAGCGGATGACCTGATCGGAATAGCTCTGAATGCTTTCAGGGGTCGATTGACCCAGGCGGGTATCGCCGAACCCCCAGAAATCAAAGGAATATGTGCGGAAATGCTCCGACACGCGCTCGATGGTGGGGTACCAGTAGCGCCAGCTTCCTAGCCAGCCATGCAGAAAGAGGACTGGTTGCCCGTAACCGAAGACTTCATAATGAACGACTTGTTGGTCCACGACCATGATACTCATAAGAGTGTCCGTCTGTATTGGTGGCGGTTCGGGCGATAGGGTATCTGTGTGTCGTTCACAGCAGTACTATACCATAAGAACCGCCAAGGCTTGTATGTAGTTATGGGTGTGTAGCCAATTCAGGACTTTCAGTCCATGAGTAATACGTTTGAACGTCCTTGCCGGGAGGTGTGCGCTAATCGCCGCTCATAGCGCGAGTGCGTAATACCGAAATGTTTGATTCGCGCTCATTAAGTGAGCGACGCAGCCGCCATTGTAGCATCGCAATCTCTTCAGAGATGCTGCGGAGATTGCGCATTTCGTGCTCAAGCTCTTCAAGCAGGGCACCAGCTTGCAGCCCAGCCATTACCTGCGCCCGATCTTTTGAGAGCGCGCCGACCCGTTCTTGAATCGTGGCGAGCAAGCCCATTAAATGCGCCCAGGCTTCGTTATCTTGTGCGGCTTTGGCGCGTGCGCCGTGCTGGCGGCCTTCCGTCCAGTCTTTGATCTGGGTCTGAATGTCGGACAAGCGCTGCTCAAGCTGCTGAGCCGTCTGTTCGGCCATTGGTGGGGTTTGTGTTTGCTCGGCATGCATGGCAGTTGCGCCCTGCACAATTTCGGTCAGCCGATCTTGCAGCTGCGCCATCGACGAGCCAAGCTGCGTCTGGCGAATAGTCACAGCCTCCTGCTCGCTGAGTAAATCGAGCAGCATTTCGCGCAGCTTGCCGGTTTCGCCAGCCACGCGGGTAGCCTGCTGCTGGAGCAGATGGGGCACAAACCAGAGTAGTAGAGCTAAGAGCGCGAGAACCATTATTCCAAGAGCGACAAATAATGCACTCATACGGTAGCCTCCTCATATGTAGATGGATTATATGCAGAGCAGCCACGTCAGGTCAACGGTTCGTGGGGCCTGCAAATGACATGTGGATTACACCATCGCATGCTGATGCGTTGACAACTTGTGCAGCGGCTCCTATAATGCTGCGGCGATAGCAGGAAAGGCTTGAGGGCGTTTATAATGATCGATAGCAACCTGCGCAAGCTGGTGTTAATATGTGGGCTGCTTAGTGTGCTGGTACTCGCTGCTTGCGGGCAAGACAGTGCGCTTTCGGTGCAGAAGCTGGTAAGCGACGCATCGCAATATAATGGTAAGCAGATCACGGTCAACGGTTTCTACCTGAAGGGCGGCGAGAATCCGGCGGCGTCGGTGCTGGCTCCGGTGATCAGCACGCTGGATAATGGGCTGAGCGCCCGTGCCAATGGCGATATTATCTGGGTCGATGGCTTTCCCGATGCGGTGCTGAGCCAGCTGCACCAGCCGGGCGATTCGACGTATGGGCTGGTGCGCATGACCGGCCAGTTCGAGACTGGCGGAAAGTATGGCCCCGAAGGGCGATACAAATACCATATGCAGGTCGCCTCAGCCGAGTCGATCGAGCGGGTGCAGCGGGTTGAGCAGCGCGTGAACAACAAGCCGCTCGGTGGGGGCAAAGTGAACTTGCTGGCGCTGATGAGCGACCCTGGGAAGTACAATGGGCAGCAGGTTACCACCCAGGGCTATTATTTCTGGAATGGGTTGATCTTTGTCCTCGCGGAGGGCATTTCTACCGAGCAAGATGGCAGCAGCCCGCAGCCGGTGGGCAAAACGATCTGGATGGAAGGCTTCCCACCCGATGAATCGGGTAAGCTGCATCTTGGTTCGGGCTCGCCGCCGGGGTATGTGTGGGGGTTGGTTGAGGTTACTGGCGATTTCAAGAGCGGTGGCAATTTCGGTAAAGATGGCAAATATACCGAATTTCTCCAGGTAACTACGGCAAAGGCGATCCAGCAGTAGAGCGGCGGGCACAGGCCGGGTGAAGGCAAACCAACGGCGAGGCGACGGTGTACTATTTCATCGAGCCAATGGTCGAGAGCGATATTGAACAGGTGCAGGCAATCGAGCACCACAGCTTCACGACCGCATGGTCGGCCAATACGTACCGCCACGAGCTGCGCCACCCCGCCAATAGCCGCTATATTGTTGCGCGCGCCTCGCCTACGCCGCCGCCACCGCGCACGAATACCCCGGTGCCGAAGCGCCGCTTCTTCGCCAGCCTGCTGCCCGCGCTGTTTGGCAGCCCGCCCGCGCCGCAGATCAGCCCCTACCCCATTGTGGGCTATGGCGGCCTGTGGCTCAGCGTTGATGAAGGGCATATTACCACGATTGCGGTTGCGCCAGAATACCGTGGGCGCGGCATTGGCGAGCTGGCATTGAATGGACTGATCGACCAGGCGATGGCGCTGAATGCCGATATGCTCACGCTGGAAGTGCGCGTAACCAACGTGGTGGCGCAGCAGCTTTACCTCAAATATGGCTTCAAGCCCGCTGGCACGCGCCCACGCTACTACACCGATAACGGCGAAGATGCGCTAATTATGTGGACTGACTCAATTCACGCGGTGGCGTACCAGGAGCGCCTGCATCGCCTGCGCGAGCGGCTGTTCGAGCGGCTGCGCACCGAGGCGGCCGAGCTGCCGCCGCGCCCGGAGCGTGGGCCAGTGGTGTCGGCGCGGTAGCGCACCTGAGGGTAAAGCAGGACGCGGGTGAGAGCCAATGTGTGCTCTCACCCGCGTTAGCATCTGCGGCTTACTAAAATGCTGCTGTTTAGCTACACCTCCATCACTACCGGAATAACCATCGGGCGGCGCTTGGTCTGGCTGTACAAGAACTCGCTCACCGAATCCTTGATCTTCCGATGAATGAAGGCCGTGTCGGTTTCGGTCTGGCCGTCGCCCATGTGGCCGTTTAGTGCAGTGCGCACTGCCTCCTTCGTCGCCTCAATCAGGTCGTCGGATTGGCGCATATACACGAAGCCGCGCGACACCACATCGGGCCCGGCCACCATCTCGCCAGTGGTGCGGTCGATGCTCACCACCACCATGAGAATGCCATCGCGCGAGAGCAGCTGGCGGTCGCGCACCACAACATTGCCAACATCGCCCACGGTCGTGCCATCGACGTACACATAGCCCACCGGGGCTTTGCCCGTGATCTTGCCATAGTTCTGGCTGAACTCAAGGATCGAGCCATTTTCGGCCAGGATGACATTGTCGGCCTGAAATAGCCCACCCATGCCCAGCGCTAGCTTGCGGTAGAGCACCATATGGCGGAAATCGCCATGGAACGGCACCACGAACTCGGGCCGTAGCAGCGTCAGCACCATCTTCAGCTCTTCCTGCGCGGCGTGGCCCGATACATGCACGCCCGAGGTACCGTAGATCACGTCGGCACCCAGGCGAAACAGGTTGTTGATCACCCGGCCGACCGACACCTCGTTGCCGGGAATAGGCGTGGCCGAAACCACCACCGTGTCGCCGGGCTTGATTTTGACATGCTGGTGATCGCGGTTGGCCATGCGCGCCAGCGCCGCCATTGGCTCGCCCTGGCTGCCGGTACACACAATCGCCACCTGGTCGTCGGGGTAGTTGCCGGTTTCGTGCGGGCGAATGAGCGTACCTTCTTCGGCGCGCAGGTAGCCCAGCTCGAACGCGATCTTGCTGTTATTTTCCATGCTGCGGCCAACCAGCGCCACCTTGCGGCCATACGCCTCAGCCGAGTCGATCGCCTGCTGCACGCGCGAAATATTCGAGGCGAAGGTCGCCACGATGATCCGACCGGGCGCCGTGGCGAAAATATTGTCGAACGCCTCGCCAACCGTCTGTTCGCTCGGCGTGTAGCCCTTCGACTCGACGCGCACGCAATCGGTGAGCAGCACCAGCGGGTTGCGCCGCCCCAGCTCGGCAATGAAGGTCGTGTCGGTCGGCTGCCCATCTACCGGCGTATGGTCGAACTTCCAGTCGGTCAGGTACACAACCAGCCCGGCGGGCGTGGTAATCGCAAAGCCAACTGTATCGGGGATGGAGTGGGCGACATGAAACGGTTCGACGGTGAATGAGCCGACAGTGAATTTCTGCCCGGCCTGAAAGCGCACGAGCGTCGCGCGATCAAGCAGACGATGCTCTTTTAGCTTGCCAGTGACCATGCCGATCGTGAGCGGGGTGCCGTGGATGGGTGGGAAGCCCAGGTCGGCAAGCAAGTGCGGAATCGCACCGATATGATCTTCGTGCCCGTGGGTCAGCAGAATCGCCTTAATCTTCTCTTTTTGCTCGCGTAAGTAGGTGACGTCGGGCAATACCAGGTCAACGCCCAACATTTCGGCTTCGGGAAACATCACGCCGCAATCCAGCAGCAGAATCTCGTCGCCGCATTCAAGCACCCACATGTTGCGGCCTACCTCGCCAGCCCCGCCGAGAGGTATGACTCGCACTCGATTTTTTGCCATAGACTGTTATGAAGCCGGTGGCGCTGCTTACCAGGCCCCGCCTTCGCTCCTTTCTGTACGGCTGCGCAGCGTACACGATATACCAAACAAACCGGCGTGCGCTGGCACGGAAGCCACGCGGCCGGTGGTGTACAGCCTATCGTGATTGCTGCTGCAACCACTAATGTAGAACAACAATATCCTCAGGGTGCCACGCTCGGGCCACCCTTATGACCATGCATATGGGCATACGAGGCCCGGAACCGTATCGTACAGTTATCCACGCTCAAGCGCGGGTGTTTCCAGGGTAGGTAGCGGCTGCTCTTCCAGCCCACTGCGCCGCCGAATTTCGGCCAGCAGCTCGTCGCGCTCGGCCAGTCCGGCATAGATCGGCAGCCGCTGCCGCCCATACGCTTGCCCATGCAAGAAGCGCATAAGCGGGTTGCGAATCTGCCCGGTGTAATCGCCGCGCAATACTAGCTCGTCGGTAGGCTCATCGGCATCGTCGCTACTGCGGCGGAGGCGGGTAATGCCATCCCAGGGGTAGGTTAACGCCACCCCCAGCGACTCGAAGCGCAGACCGTTATCAGTGGGCGTATAGGTGGCGGCCCACTCTTCTAGCAAGTTCCAGATCACCAGCGGCGTCGCAACAATCAGCACCAGCATCAGCAGCGCAGGCACGATCTGGCTGATCGACAGGCCCGCTTCGATGCTGGCACGCAGGCTGCCCCAGAAGGCGACCGGGTTATAGCTTATGCCGAGCGTGGTTTGGAAGACCCAGAGCGCAAAGGCCCAGATGATCAGCGCACTGACGAGCAGAACCAGGGCGACGCGCCGCCCCGCAGGCGAAAGACGGTAGGATTTCATAGTGAATTAGCTTCGGCGCTCAGGCCGAATTAAAACATCGACAGTTGTTCAAGCTCAGGCTCATCGGGCGTGCTCGGCGCGGCAGCGACGGGCGGCGACGCAGCAGCGGCGCGCTTGGCATATTCGCGCTCAGCCTGGGCCAGTATATCGGGCAGGCGCTGGAAATCGGCTTCGAGCAGCGGGCGATTTTGCGGCTGGTGCAGCGCCGCCGCCGGGTGCATCATCGGCACAATCAGGCGCTCGCCCACCCAGCGCGGCTGCCCATGAATGCGCGTAATGCGCTCATTCGGAAACCACTTGGCCATCGAAAAGCGGCCCAGCGTGACGATCACGCGCGGGTCGATCACCTTGATCTGGCGTTCAAGGAACAGCCCGCACGCGGCAATTTCGTCCGGCTCGGGGTCGCGATTATTGGGCGGGCGGTGCTTCACCACATTGGCGATGAACACATCCTGCCGCCGCAGCCCGGCCAGCGCCAGCAGCTCGGAAAGGAACTGCCCCGACGCGCCGACGAACGGGCGGCCCTGGCGATCTTCGTTGAAGCCGGGGGCCTCACCAATAAACATAATCTTGGCAGTGGCAGGGCCTTCGCCTGGCACGGCCTTGATTGTGCCACGGTGCAGCTTGCAGGCCGTACACACATTCACTTCAGCGGCGATCTGCGCTAGTTCTTCTGTTGTGCTCATTTCGCCCTCTGAACTCGAATGATCTGGCACATTATACCATCTTTATGCGGCGCTTGGATCCTCGGCCTGAGGGCGTTCGTTTGCAGGCAACCGCCTTTGCAGGAACTCTGTGCGAGTTGCTCTGCTCACATGAGGCTATCTGTTCACCCTAATCCACGAGTGCCAGCCCATCCTGTAGCGTGGCACCCGTGCGCAGTCGCCCCAAGTCGCCGCCCAGGCTGATCAGTGTTTGTGCTACCTCGGGCCGAATACCGACCAGTATTGTCTGAGCACCCAGCAGGCGCGCAGCGTCAGCCGTGGTGAGTAGCGCCTGCGCCAGCTGAATATCAACCACTGCTACGCCAGTGATATCGAGAATGACCGCGCGGGCATGGCGCTGTTCAATCTGGCGCAGCACCTCGCTGGTGAGCTGCTGCACGCGGGAATCATCGAGGTTGCCAATCAGCGGTGCCACCAGCACATCGGATCGCACGGGGATAAGCGGTAGCGAGAGCCGGTTGATCAGTTCGTTGAGCGCCTGCTGCTGAGCCAGGCTGGTGCCTAATTCAGCTGCCTGAACCTGCTGAGCAACCAGCGCGCGCTCAAGCTCTTGCGTGCGCGCCGCCACTCGCGCCTCAAGCTCGGTGTTCATATGCTCAAGCTGAGCGGCCGACTGTATGGCTAAGGCTTGGGCATGCTGGGCAGCGCGCAGCCACACCCGCGCGCTAATTGCGCCCAGCAGGCTGAATAACCCGACAAAAACCAGCATCGCGCTCGAGTCTTGCAGTGTTTCGCGCACCACCGGGCTGGCCCGTGTTTGCGCTGGCAGCGCCAGCACCGAGCCGAGATAGGCGAGCGCCACGAGGAGCAACACCAGCGCTACCTGGCGCGGCGGCAGCAGCAGGCCTGCAATGATTGGCGGCAGCAGGAGGAAAAAGGGCGCGTTCGAAATATCGTCGCTCAACACAAACGCGGCCACAATCACCGCGATTAGCACAACGATGAGTGTCCAGGCAGGCGCGCTGACATAGCCGTAGCGCGCGGTGAAGACGCCAACGATGCAGATTGCGACTGTGATGGCAGCAGCCACCACACTCATGATAAGGCCATCCGAGAGCCAGATTACCAGTAGGAGCGACGATATTACGCTCATCGTCAGCGCCAGCGCCACAAAGTTGGCACCGCGCCGCCGCACATCGTCATCGGGGTGATGAATGGTCAGAAGCCATTCGAGACGCTGTCGCATACGCTCTCGCATCGAATACGCTAATCCTCAAAGCGCGAGACCGTTGGGTACAGATTGCGTGCACACCAGCTGTCCCTGGAGTGGTAAAAGCGCTCTTTCCAGCCTACGCTTCTCCGCCGTGCATTATATCATATAGAACCGCGCAAAAAGCCGCAGGAAGCTATTGCGCCGCACGCTATAATGCAGGTACGTGTCACCCAAGCATGCGAGGGCCATATGAGCGAACCCGACGATGCCGACCTTAAGCTACTGGCAGCGCACAAAGAGATGCTCAGCGTGCTCCTAATTCAAAAAGCTAAGTTCGGCGCGCACTGCCCGCCGTATATTGAGCTACAGATTGCGGAGAACGAGACCAAGATCGCCGAGCTTGAGGCGCAGCTGGGCCTGGCCGCGCCGCCTGAAACGCGCTCGAACCTGCCGCGCCTGCCGTTCTTCTTCGGGCGCAGCGACGAGCTAGAACAGATCGCTGCCGAGCTGGCGCCCGAGGCGCGCGGCTGGGGCATGCTGATTGACGGCGCGGGCGGCATTGGCAAAACCGTGCTGGCGATTCACGCCGCCGAGCTGGCACCGCCCGCGCAGTTCCCGCTGAAGCTGTTTATTTCGGCCAAGGTGCGCGAGCTACATGCCGATGGTGAGCAGCCGCTGGCCGATTTCGCGGTGAGTGATTTCCCGGCCATCCTGACCGAGCTGGGCCAGGCGCTGGGCGATGCCAATATTAGCAAGAGCGACCCGGCCGCGCGGCCACAGCTGGTGCGCGCCCTGCTGGCCCGCCAGCGTGTGCTGCTGGTGCTCGATAACCTGGAAACGCTGGCCGAAGCCGAGCGCGCCCGCGTGTTTCAGTTCCTCGACCGGCTGCCGCCCAGCTGTAAGGCGCTGGTAACCAGCCGCCGCCGCAGCGATGTGAATGCACGCGCGTTGCGGCTCGACCGGCTGGATCGCGCGGCGGCGTTGCAGCTGCTGGATACGCTGGCGCAGGCTAGCCCGCTGCTGGCGCGCGCCAGCCTTGCCGAGCGTGTACAACTATACGAGGTGGCACAGGGCAACCCGCTGCTGCTGCGCTGGATTGTGGGCCAGCTGGGCCGACCGGGCAGCCAGTGCCGCACGCTGGCCGAGGCCTGCCGCTTTGTTGAGCGCGCGCCCGCCGGTAACGACCCGATGGAGTATATGTTTGGCGACCTGCTGGGCACGCTGAGCAGCGCCGAAACGGCGGCATTAGCCGTGCTGGTGCATTTCACCGAGCCAGCGCGCGTGGAGTGGGTGGCCGAGCTGGCCGCTATTGCGCCGGGCGTAGCGCGCAATGCGCTGGAAGATTTGCGCGACCGCGCGCTGCTGGTGGGCGACGCTGAGGGCAGCCTGTTTATGCTGCCCGCGCTGGCCGCCGCCTTTGTGCGCCGCCGCCTGCCCGCCCAGGCCGCCGAGCGCGGCGCGCGCCTGGCTGCGTATGTGGCGGCGTTGGTGAAAGAGAATGGCTACCAACAACATGCGCGCTTCCCGACACTCGAAGCCGCATGGCCGCTGATTGCTGCTGCGCTGCCGATATTGCTGGAAGGCGAGCATGCGCGTTTGCAAACGTTCTGTGATGGAATAGGTACATTTCTCGAATTCTCTGGCCGCTGGGATGACTGGCTGCAACTGAGCGAAGCTGCAGAAACCCGCGCAATTGCCGAAGGTGATTTTTATAATGCTGGCTGGCGCGCTTATCAGGCTGGCCGGAGCTATCAATTGCGTGACCAGGCCGCGCCGGTGCTTGCCGCCGCCGAGCGCGTGGCTGAACATTGGCGGCGTGCAAGGGCAGGCGTGCGCGAGCAGTCAACTGCTTTGCAGTTACAAGGACTAGGCTACCGATTGCAAAAGGATTTTCCGGCGGCAGTTGTGGCATATCAGCAGGCTGTTGAATTAGATAGGTCGCTTAATTCAGAAAGTGCAGATGTAGCGATTGCGCTTAACGACCTGGCCGGTGCCAAGCATATGAGCGGCGACCTTGCTGGCGCTGAGCGCGACTACCACAAAGCGCTACGCATTGATCAGAAAGTAGGTAATCAAGAAGGCATAGTAATTCGTACTGGCAACCTGGCATCACTGGCCCTCAAGCGTGAGCAGTGGGAGGAGGCCGAAACGCTAGCGCGCACGGCACTACGCCGCGCCGAAGCAATTGGCCAACAGGAGCTTATTGCGTTGAATTGTGGAACTATTGCGCAGGCACTCGCGCGCCAGGGTAATGTGCAAGCAGGCGTACCGTTTGCGCGCCGCGCGGTGGACATATTTGCGCGCCTCGGCTCACCCCGATTAGATTGGGCACAGGAAGTGCTGGCGGAGTGCGAAGGGCGGGCGGAATAGCTTCCGGGAAGCGTGCCGCCTCCCGGAAGCTTTTGGTGCGCTAGCGCGTCTCGACATCGTGCGCGCCGCTCTCGTGCTTGCCTGCCGAGGTAATGCGCACGAACTCGGCATGCTCCCACAGCTCGGCAATCGTCGCCGCGCCCGCGTAGCTCAGTCCCGAGCGCAGCCCACCCACCAGCTGATAGATCACATCCTTCACCGGGCCGCGCACCGGCACCATGGCCTCAACGCCCTCGGGCACCACGCGCTCCCAGTCCTCGGGGTCAACCTCGCGGTGCGCCTCAACCGCCTGCCGGTCGATATTTGCAGTGAGCGAGGCCATGCCGCGCACGATCTTGTAGCGCCGCCCGCCGCGCACCACATTCGCGCCCGGGCTTTCGTCGGTGCCCGCCAGCAGACTGCCCAGCATCACCGTGCTAGCACCAACGGCCAGCGCCTTGGTAATATCGCCCGAGGTGCGGATGCCGCCATCGGCGATGATCGGCACGCCCAGCGCGCGCCCGGCCTCGGCGCATTCGGCCACGGCGGTGAGCTGCGGCACGCCAAAGCCGGTGACGATGCGCGTGATGCAGATCGAACCCGCGCCCACGCCAACCTTCACCGCGTCGGCCCCGGCCACCACCATATCGCGCACGCCCTCGGCAGTGGCGACATTGCCGCCCACTACGTCGATCTGCGGGAACTGCTGCTTCAGCGCGCGCACCATATCGAGCGCGCCATCGGAATGGCCGTGTGCAATATCCACCACCAGCGCATCCACGCCCGCATGCACGCATGCCGCCGCGCGATCGAGATCGCCGGGGCGAATGCCAACCGCTGCGGCCACGCGCAGCCGCCCGCGCGAATCCTTGGTGGCATGCGGCCACTGCTCGATCTTCATAATGTCCTGCGCAGTAATCAGGCCATGCAGCGCGCCTTCCTGGTCGAACACCGGCAGCTTCTCAAGGCGGTGGTTGCGCAAGGTTGCGCGCGCATCGTCGATCGAGCCGCCCGGCGCGGCGGTTACGAGCTTCGCACGCGGAGTCATCACCTCGCGCACCGGGCGCTGGGCATTTACCTCAAAGAGCAGGTCGCGCGTAGTGACGAGGCCCACCACCTCATCGTTGGCATCGTGTACCAGCAGGCCGCCAATATCGTATTTCGCCAGCTCGGTGCGCGCCGCTTGCACGGTGGCTTCGGCGGCAATGCTGTGCGGCTGCTCGACGACAAAGCCCTCGGCGCGCTTCACCCGCTCGACCTCGGCGGCCTGGCGCTCAATCGTCATAAAGCGGTGAATTACGCCAATGCCGCCCATCCGCGCCATGGCCAGCGCCATCGCCGCTTCGGTCACGGTATCCATGTTCGCCGAAATCACCGGGATGGCTAATGCGATTGAGCGGCTGAGCTGCGTGCGCGTATTCACCGCGTGGCGCGATCGAATGGCCGAGCGCTTGGGCACGAGCAACACATCATCGAAAGTGAGCGCCGTTTCAGGGCGTAGTTTCATCGCCATTGTTTGGGTTCCTTATTCTACTGGTTCACAGCGCGCCAACCGCGCCGCCGCCTATTATACCCGTTCAGCATGGGGCGTGCCGCGCCGTGGCTGTGGTATCATCAGCACCGATGAGCGCAGGAGTTATCTGCGTAGCAACCTTCCCCATCATCCGGCCATTGGCCGGGCAATAGCGGGCGCTGGTATTCTGCTACAATGGTTGCGTCGTTGTGGGTAGCACTGCTGACGCATTGACTATGGGCGCGTACTCCGGCCTGAATAAGGACATTGTGATGCCTGATCTGCCTTCCACTCCGCGCTATATCACTACTGTGGCCCCGGTGCGCGACGTGCGCCTGGTGGGCATTGGCGATCTCGCTTTCTGGCAACAATACCTGCACGTGCTTCCGCTCGTACCCTATGCGCTCAACGGCACTGCCCACGTTATTATCAGCTCCACTGATTTTGTCTGGCAGCGCATACCCGTGCAGGAATTCGTGCTCTCCCTTGTGGTAGCGCTGCCGCACGACCCGACGACGCCAGCGGGCTTTTACCTTGTTCATGCCTTCAACTCGTCCCGCCTGCTGGCGCTAATCGAACGGGTCTTTTTTCAAACCCCCTACACCCACGGCCAAACGCAGAATACGGCTGCCCCTCCGGCCAGCATCACGCTCACCACTGCGCAACGCACCCTATTGCAGGCGTTGATGTCGCCTAATGCGGTGCCGCAGCGGCACACCGACGAGCCATGGGAAGGGCGCATCTTCCTGCCGGTGCGCGCGCCAGGAAAGCAGCGCGCCCAGCCATATTTCTTTGCGAAGTTCACCGGTGCCTGCGCGATCTACCCCTGGACAGCTGCTGATACGCTTACATTTCTCCCCGACCAGGATGACCCGGTATGCGCCTGCCTGCAAGCGTCGCACTTTCAGGCCACCGAGTGGCGAGTTCATAACAACGCGAGCCACGCGCGCTCAAAAACGTACACGATGCCCTGGTGATGCAGCCGGCGCGCTTCCTAATCACATACAGGAGAACGAGTCATGTCCGACCCACATATGCCGAATTCCGCCCTCGAAGTCCACGACCCCGAAATTTTAGCTCAGGCGCGGGCTGTGCTGGATATGTGCCATTCGGGAAAGGCAATGCAGGACGCTGTGATTGCCGCTGTTAAGCGCAATGAGCAGTGGCGCGGTGAACAATGTATCAATCTGCTGGCTCCCGAAGCCCCCACCAGCCCGGCCGTTCGTGCGCTGCTAGCCTCGGAAGTGGGCACGCGCGCCGCCGAAGGCCATATTGGCAAAGTCAATCGCTGGTTTGCTGGCACGAAATACATCGACGAGATCGAAGCGCTGTGCGTAGAATTGCTCAAGCAAACCTTCCACGCCCGCTATGCCGACCATCGCCTGGTCGCAAGTATGATCGGCAATCTCGCAGTCTACACCGCGCTCACCGAACCGGGCGACATAATTATGAGCATCGCTCAGCCATTTGGTGGGCATTCGAGCAACCGGCCCGATGGGCCAGCGGGTGTGCGTGGCTTGAAGATCGTGGATGTACCGATGGATGCCGATGAGCTGGTGGTTGATCTAGAGGCATTCCGCAAGGTAGCGCCGCTGGTGCGCCCGAAACTGGTCGCGCTCGGCGCATCGATGACCTTGTTCCCATTCCCATTACAAGCGATGAGCGAGATAGTGGCGGAATGGGGCGGCAAAATTTTCTTCGATGGCGCGCATCAGATCGGCCTGATTGCGGGCGGGCAGTTTCAAGACCCACTGCGCGAAGGCGCGGCGGTGATGACGGGTTCAGCGGGCAAGACCTTCAGCGGGCCACAGAGCGGCATTATTGTGTGGGATGACCCGAACCTGACGCAGGCGATCACCCATTCGATCTTTCCGGTGCTCGCCGCCACCCACCAGGTGAATCGCGTGGCGGCGCTGGCAGTTGCTGCTGCGGAAATGATTGAGTTTGGGCGTGCGTACATGGCGCAAATTGTGCGGAATGCGCAAGCCCTGGGTGCAGCTTTAGCGCAGCGCGGTATTCCCGTGCTGGGCGCGCACAAGGGCTATACCCGCACCCACCAGGTTATTGCCGATGTCCGTGCATTTGGCAGTGGCCTTGATACCGCCCACCTGCTGGCGCGCGCCAATATTGTGACGAATAAGAACCTTATTCCCAGCGACACTGCGCACGATTGGGATCGGCCCAGTGGGTTGCGCATGGGCACAATCGAAGTGACGCGCTATGGCATGCGCGAAAAGGAAATGGACATCATCGCCGATTTCATGGCGCGCCTTCTGGTCGAAAAGCACTCCCCCGATACGGTGCTTGAAGATGTCATTGAGTTCCGGCAGGGATACCAGACGCTGTTCTACAATTTCGACCAGGGCTTGCCGCCAGAGTAAGCGCGTGCCTGGCGTGAATAGTTGATTTACAGCTTTACAATCAGCTCGAACAGGCGTCGCCGGTAGGTGCCGCTGTCAACCTTGCCCCACAGCCGCGGGAGATCGGCCAGTAGTGGTGCGCGCTCGGCAGTGCGCACGGCCAGGTATGCCTGTGCGCCCGGGTCATCGGCCAGGCCCAGGGCAGCGACATGCGCGTGCGCGGTGACGCCATCTTGCAGGTTGCCCAGGCATTCTTGCAGGTCAATCAGCGGGTCGAGCACCATATCAACGCGATTGCCCAGGGCCTCGGCAAAGAACTCAAGCGTGTAGCGCAGCCGCTTACCGGCAATCCGCGCCTGGTGCAGGGTTTCGTCGCCGCCGGTGGGCAGCGCGCTTTCGTGCGAGCGCCATAGCTCGTAGCGACGCCACAGCGCCGCGCCCGCAAAATCGCGCACGCGCTGGGTAATACCTGGCTCGGGCGATGGCAGCGTGCCACTGCCCGGTGTGCTGAGAAAGGCACCAAATTTGCGCTTGAACGTGCGGTAGCGCTTCGATTGCAGATCGTGCAGCAGCGCCGCACGGGCGGTAGTGCGTTCGGCAGTTACTGCATCGATGAGCGGTTGCAGCGCAGCACGCTCATCTTTGGGCAGCGTATCGCGATGCGCGTGCAAGTGTTCGAGAAACACATCGCCATCGCGCACGGTGCCGAGCGATTGGGCGATCTTGCGCAGGCCCTTGCGGTACCGCCGAATCAATGCTGGCTCGAACACGCCTTCGAGTGTTTGTAAAGCCGCGCGTAGCCGTCGTGTCGCCACACGCATCTGGTGTACGTCTTCCGAATCCTCATCCCTCAGCACCGCTTCTTCGCGGGCCAATAGCTTATCGAAGAAGCGCCGTAGTGTGCGCCGGGCTAGCTCGGCAATCGGCTCGCTGCCCAGGTCGCTGCCCAGTGGCTGAATGTGTGCCAAGAGGGCGGCGAGTTGCTCGTCATTGGTGGGTGTTGTTGTAAGCAGGGCGTTCTCGTCGGTGCTGGCGGCGCGCACCACCAACTCGCCAAGAACCTCGCGCCAAAGGGCTGCGGAATCTTCCACAGCGGCGACTGGTTCACTGCCAAGCAGCAATGTCGCTGGGGCGCTATCGTTCGCGGGTAGTAATGCTGCGGGTGTTGTGCCGATTGCGCGTGCCAGGCGTAGCACTGCCGCCAGTACCAGCGTCGTATGCTGCTCGCGTTCGCCCAGCCACACAAACGACGATTCGCGATTTGGGCGAATTTTTTCGCGCTGCAATGCCACAATGCTCGCGATCATCGATTGCTGCTC
>JAFEAS010000083.1 GCA_018266315.1 Chloroflexi bacterium SZAS-1
GCCTCATCTGCTGCTGGGCAAAGCGTGCGTGAGCTTATCCCGGAAGCACAGCGGGCGGCTGAAGTGGCGCGCTACGAGGCGACGCTGCGTGGTGAGACCATGAGCGGCGATAGTTTTCATGAAGCGCATGTCCTGACTTCTCGCTATGTTCCATTGCGTGATGAAGCCGATCATATTATTGGTGGCATGGTTGTTTCCAGAATTGTAACCGACGAACGCGAGGAGACCAAGCGCCGCGAGCTTTACCAGGCGATCGTTGAGCAGTCGCCATACGCAATTACCGCGACTGATGCCTATCGCAAGATTGTTATGCTCAATCGCGCCAATGCTACGATGCTGGGCTATGCGTCCACCGACGATCTACTGGGACAGGATGGAATCAGTATCACGGGTTCTGAATCGCTTGAGCAGGTTGACCAAGAGGTCGGACCGAGTCTCATGGCTCACGGTGTTTGGCACGGCCTGATTCAGGCGCGCAGGCAAGATGGAAGCAAGTTTTGGAGTAACCAAACGATCCAGAACTTGGTCAACGCTGCAGGGGAATACCTTGGCACCGTCGCCTTTGCTAAAGACATCAGCACGGAGCTTGCGGCACGAGAGGAGCGCGAGCAGCTGGTCACCAATCTCACGGAGCGCGAACGCGAGCTGCGCATCTTTAAGGAACTGGTAGATCGCGCCCCCGATGGCGTCGCATTTGGTAATGCCGGAAGTTTGTTTCCTGATTACGTGAATGCTGCGTTTCGTACAATAACCGGGTATGGAGAGACGGCCCTTAACCGGACGTATGTCGAGATGTTTGGGCCAAACGCATTAGCGATGATGGAGCGCGAGGCAACCCCGGAAATATTTGAGCAGGGCTACTGGAGCAACCGTATGCCGGCGCAGCGCCCCGATGGAAGCACCTGGCTTTGCCATAATACATGTTATTTCTTCCAGACTCCTGATAGCGAAGAGGCCCAATGGGTTGCCTTCTATCGCGATGTTACCGAGCAAGTGCGCAGTGAGCAGCAGCAGCGCGAGCTTCAGGAACAGATCATCGCTGCCCAGGATGCGGCGCTGCGCGAGCTGTCTACGCCGCTCATCCCGATTACGGATGGTGTGGTAGCGATGCCATTGATCGGCAGTATCGACAGCAAGCGCGCCCAACTGGTGATCGAGACGCTGCTCAGCGGCGTGGCCAAGACACGTGCCAATACGGCGATCATCGACATTACCGGCGTGTCGGTAGTTGATACACAGGTGGCAAATGCCCTGTTGCGCGCTGCACAATCCATTAAACTGCTCGGCGCGAATGCCATTCTCACTGGCATCCGCCCTGAAGTTGCACAAACACTCATCGGACTGGGGGTCGATCTGAGCGGCATCAGTACCTGTGCCACGCTGCAGAGCGGCATTGCTGAGGCGCTGAATCGCGGTTCAGATACGAATCGGAGTGGCCGAGGGATCCCAGGCTCCCGGTCAGTTTCTTATCCCTAATACTGACACGCCGCCTGATGGGGCGGTTTCGAGATGAACTGCTGGTGGGCACAGGGTGCTTGCATCGCCGGAAGCAGGCCGCCAGGTGCGGTATAGTGCTCAGGCTCACGCCAAGGTTGTTCAGTCAAGCATACTATTTTACTCGCAGGTTCATTTGCTGATGGTTTGATATGTGTAGAATCCCAATAAAGTGGGATTCTGCGATGTGCTATTTTTAAAAATTGATTAGCATACTATAATAGACCTTATCACGATTGAATTTGTGAGCATCATTCTGGGGTTTGGGACACATGTGCACGTATGTTCGTGTAATAAGCTGTTTCAGGCTTCCCGATGCGGTTTTGTAATTAAAATCGTGATAAAGTCTCATGTGTGGCGCTATGGAAGTTGCGATCTCTGTTCTCCTGCTCATGACGCAGTCAGCGCTGGCAACCTTTGTGCTTGTGCGCGCCCAGGAGCGTCGCCCAGCGTGGTTATTCTTTGGCCTTACGATCATTTTTTCGCTCCTGAATTCGCAGGGGTTATTTCCTTTGATCTTCACGAACCCTGCACAGTCTTATGATGTACGGGCTTTCCATGGAATCTTGCTCGGCGTGTTCAGTTTGACGATCCTTTGGCTATTGAGCCAGATCTTTATGCCTCAATGGTGGCAATCGCTCCGAACCATTGGTTGGATCAGTTTGCCATATATCATTATCATTAGCATAGTGGCAGTGGATCTTATAGGTCGTTTCGGCTGGTTTGTCAATGGTCTCGATCCAGTCACCGGCCTGCTGCGTTTAGCAGTGCCCTTTGGCTTCATCCTTCCCTTAGTTTTCACCGTTGGATGGTTTGTCATCCTTGGTATGCTTGGCTTCGCCTTTTTTCAGCGTCAAGAGTGGCGTCAATCGATCACCTTTCTTATTTTGAGCATTTTGTTCACGCTTATTGTGACGCAAATAAATCTATTGTTTAAGTTCATTCCGATGCAGTTAACTAGTTTGGTAACCTC
Organism: Chloroflexi bacterium SZAS-1; assembly: GCA_018266315.1. Taxonomy (GTDB): domain Bacteria; phylum Chloroflexota; class Chloroflexia; order Chloroflexales; family Roseiflexaceae; genus Kouleothrix. The sequence continues at coordinate 2,468 of JAFEAS010000083.1, forward strand.
GTTCCCTATTCTAGGTACGCTGGCATATATTGTGTTGCGTACCTCGTTGCTTGTACCAACGCGCGCGGCGCTCGATTTGGCCTTGCAGGCAATGGACGATATGCTGGTGGTACTCGATCAGCAGCGCAAGATCGTCTACGCCAATGCGCAGGCCAGGCAGTTGGGATTGCAGGTCGATAGTCTGTTTGTACCGCAGGCGCAGCGCCTGCCAGCCGAACCGCAACTGACTGGACAATTGTTACAGAGTCTCGATCAAGGTTCTCAGAATACGATTGCTATGACCATTAACGGAAAACGATTAAATGTCACCGTTAACCCGGTCGTCGATTGGCGCAACGAGCAGCGTGGTATTTTGATCGTTGGGCGCGATGTCACCGCCCTCGAGCAGCGCACGGCAGATCTGGAACAGCGTAATGCTGAGCAGCAGCGCCTGCTTGAGCTGGTCGCTACCCTTGAAACGCCAATGATTGCCTTGGCCGAAGGCGTGCTGCTGGCACCGATCGTCGGCGCACTGGATAGCCGCCGCGCCCAGACACTTACAACCCGCCTGCTTCAGGAGGTTGGGTCCCGGCGCACTCGCCAGGTCGTCCTCGATATCGCAGGGGTTACGATAGTAGATACCCAGGTGGCGAAGGCGCTGCTGCAGAGCGCCCAGGCATTGCGGCTGCTGGGTTGCACAGTGACGATTACGGGTATCTCATCTATTGTGGCAACTACTCTGACTCATCTTGGTATCGCTCTCGATGGAATCGAAATCGCACGCTCGCCTCAAGCTGTGCTGTTACGAATAGTCAAAGCTGGAAGACTATGAAGCTGCAATCATTGCAACGCGCGCTGACACCAAATGTGACTGACGAAGAGCTGCGTCGGCATGGATTTGCGGTTGTAAGTGTCTCGCTCGCCATGACTATTTTGGTCATCCTTGTAGGCGGTAACGCTGTGCTATCAACAGGGTTGAACCTGGCTGGTGGTCTCACGCTATGCAGCGCACCCTTATTTGGCGCATGTATCGTGCTGGCGCTCAAAGGCATGGTGCGCCCATCTGCCTATTTCGTCGCTTGGTTTCCCTGTCTGATCTTGCTGGTCGTCCTGGCTACTAGCCCGCATATTACTGCGGTGTTCTTCCTTGCCATTCCCATTCTCCTGGCCAGCGTGGTGTTGCCGAGCATTCATACACTGCCCGTCACCTTTGTTGCGGTGGTTGCTACAATCGTGCTGATGCCACGCGCGACATACGGGGATAGTGAGAGTTTCATTCCTGCCGTCATCTTCCTGCTGATGATATGCGCCCTGGGGTATCTGGGGGCTAGGAGCGTGGAGCAGGCGCTACAGGTTGCCGGGGAGTCGCGCGAAAAGCTAGGGGAAGCCAACACTGCCTTGGCTGAAACCAATACCGCTCTTGAGGAGCGGGTAAGCGAGCGCACCGCTACTCTTCAGCAAGCGAACGATCGCCTGCAGGAGCGTGAGGCTGAGCTTCAACAGACCGTGTATGAGCTCCAGATATCGCAGGAAACCATTCAAAATCTGAGCGCGCCAATTCTGCCAGTGGCCGATGGTGTACTTATAGCGCCGCTGATTGGGGTGATGGATAATGAGCGTGTCGCTCAAGTTATGCATAGCCTGCTGAGTACGGCCGAGCAAGCGCGCGCGCACTTCCTGATTATTGACGTGACTGGCATCTCGCTGATGGACACGCAGATTGCGAATAGTCTGTTGCAAATCACGCAGGCGCTCCGTCTCCTCGGCGCGCGCGTCATGCTTACCGGTATTCGGCCCGAGGTGGCACAGACGTTGGTTGGGTTGGGTATTGAACTGCGTGACATTCTGATCCAGGCAACCCTTCAAGAGGGAATTGCGGAAGCACTCAAGTGGAAACAGCGATAGTCGCGTCTCAAAGGGTTGTATATGTTTGGGGAGTAGCTTGGGAATGCGGCAAAATACAGTAGAGCTTTGTACCAAACCTTAATTTATATTCGGCTAATCGCTGCTCTCTACAGAGACTGCACTGTACAACGATGCTCAACGCCAAGAGGCTGTCTGAAACGCCTTCCGTAAGGTATGGCGAAGGACTAAAGATAAAAGGCGCGCCGCGTTCGTCCTTCGTCATTGGTCATTCGTTCGCAGGCACCTGCCTTTCAAACAATCTCTAAAGGATGACCATGAATAAACACGAACTTGTCGAAATGATGACCAGTGACATCCCGACATTTGCCGGACAGCTGACCACGCTTCTTGTTCAGCACCAGCTGGATACATATTCCAGCATTCCACGCGAGATACTGCTCACCATGGCGAACGCGGCGTTAACGGCATTTATACAAGATATGCTAACAGATCCGGCCCATTACTTTAATGATTACTGGAGCTCAGTGGCACCACAGCGTGCCGAAGCTGGCGCAAAAATAGACGACATCTTCACTGCTATATTCGTAAGTGTGGAAATGCTCAATGATTTTGTGGCCCAGCACTGCAGCGATAATCAACAGCTTTATAGTTGGTGGCTGCGCCGTGGGTACGAGATTTCTCACCAAAGCATGCTCGCGATTTCGCAACTATTTGCCGCCGCGCGCGAGCGTATTATTAACACCCAAAATGCCCGTCTTCGCGAGCTATATACCCCAATAATTCCTTTATATAATGGTATTCTTGCCTCGCCGCTGGTTGGGGCAATTGATGCGTATCGTGCCGGGCAAGTAATGGAAAGCCTGCTCACCGGAATTAGCCAGCAGCAGGCCGATGTCGTTATTATCGATATTACTGGTGTACCTATGGTCGATACCGATGTTGCTAATTATTTGCTCATGGCGACGCGCGCCGCCCGACTGTTGGGAGCAAACATTATTTTGGTGGGTATCAGCGCCGAAATTGCCCAAACGATTGTGCAATTGGGCGCGGATTTGTCGGGCATCACGACCCGCGCAAATTTGCAAGCAGGCATCGAATATGCGCTGGCGATGCGCGGGCTAGAAATCGCGCCCTGTAAAGCGTGATTGGGCGTGGAAGCGCAGCCTGGAACGGCGTAGGAATGTGTGCGGCGCAGAGCGGACGGAGATCGGCGCAGGGTTGATTTGTGGAAGCGTGATTTGTACTAAATACTACCCGTAGAAATCGGTAAAGCCTTCGGTATCCAGCCGCTCAAGCATGCGCCGCACCTTTTCGGCTGATTCAGCGAAGGGCGCGTCCGCCACCGCCGCAGGCTCGATCGCGGCCGCTTTTCCCCACACCGATTGCAGCTGGCCCAGCAAGAGCTCAAGGAGCGCTACCAGTGCCCGACGTAGGCGCGGAGTATCGTCGCCCCGCAGCTTGGGTAGAATTTTTTGCTTTATTTGCTGGTCAAGCGCTACGGGTAGGGGCAGCACCCCGCGCGCCTGCTCGATATAGCGCAGCATCTCGGCGATCGTGCGGTAGCCAAATGGCTGGCCTGCGCGCGTAAGAATCGCGTGCATTGCCGTAATGACGCGCCAGGCTTCTTCATCCACCGGCTCGCGATACGATTGGCGGAAGGCTGCTAGATCGACATCGGTCAGCTCAATGACATTGGCACGGTCGAGCAATTTATCTGAAAGCGTGTGCGTACTTTCATCTACATTCACTGTGCCTGTCAAGCGTACATTGAGTGGCAGGCGGAAGGGATTCGCAATGTGCTCGCCGCTGACTGTAACCACGCTGCTGCCTGGTACGCCCAGGTCAATCAGGTGGTCTTCGGTTTCGAGCGCTGAAAGAATCGGGGCTAGGTAATATTCCGGGCGCGCCAGGTTAAGCTCATCCAGGCATACAAAGTAGGGCGCGGCGGGGTCGGCAGCGGCGCGCAGCAGCAAGCGCAAAAACGGCGTAGGATGGAATGTATTCGTCAGCGCGTTGTAGTAGCCCAGCAAATCGCGCGCGTTGTGCCAATCGGGTTGTACTGCCACCAGCAGGTAATGGTCGTTCGCGCCGCCCGGCGCACTGCCTAGCACGGCATCGGCATACAGGCGCGTGAGGCGCGTTTTCCCCGTACCCGAGATACCTGGCAGAATGACCAGCGGCTTGGTTTGCAGCGCGACATGATAGGCGCGAATGAGCGCGTCGGCAATCGCAAAGCCGCGCGCATGAATACGCTCAATAATCGCTTCAATAGGTGGCAGCGCTGGCGGCACATATGGTGTGCGCTGTTCGCGCAGCAGTGCGGCACTATCGGGATCGAGCGCTTCGGCCTGCTCCATTAGCGCTTCATTCAGGGGAAATAGCGCCAGCACATCCTCGATCACCTGCTGCGCAAACGCGGGTTGTGCAATCCGCTCGTCGTCCCAACTGTAGGCAAAGCCCGCCAGTAAATAAACCGAGCCGCGCAGCGCCAGGTAGCGATCCATCCATGTGTCGTGCGTATCGGGCGCGGAAGCCTCGGCGTTCTGAGCTGAGGGAGCACCCGTGCGCGGTACCTGATTTCGCGTGCGCTGCTCAGCAAAGCGCACATCGCGCACCTGATCAACGAGCGGCAGCCAGATCGCGCGGCCACGTTCCCACACCTGGCGTAAATCATCTTTACGCTGGCGCACACTGATCTGTAAGGCAATTACCACCTGGCGCTCGACTCCGCTCGCGGCCACCAGAATGCCACAGCCGCGCGGTGGTCGGTCGAGCGCGACATGGTAGTCGTCGATCGGGCCGCGTTGGTGCGCCCCACGGTTGACAAAGCGAGCGCTGCGAAAGCTCACTTCGTACAGCGGCCAGGCGCGCGGGAAGCGGCGCAGTCCTTCGGCTCGCAATGCTTCGGCCAGTGCCAGCATCGCCGGGTGCAGCCGCTCTTGCACGGCCGCCCAGCGCTCGTTTACGCCTGGCGTTTCAAGCGTGGCTAACAGCTCGGGCGTGAACCCCGGGAACACTGGCAGGTCAGCCATCATCGTTATGCTTGCTCCTGTACCTCGGGTGTGGCGCTCTCGATCAAGGGCAGCAAAAGGGTGAAGGTTGTGCCACCCCCTTCCTGGCTGTCCACGAGAATCTCGCCGCCGTGCAGCTGCACGATCTCACGCACGACAAACAGCCCTACCCCCATACCACTAATGCCATGTTGTTCGGTATTAGGGGCGCGGTAGAAGCGACGAAATAGGTTGGGCAATGCTTTTTCAGGTATACCAATTCCTTCGTCGTGCACACGCAAGCGCGCGCGTTCCCCTTCGCGCTCGAGCTGTACAGTTACTACCCCGCCCGCAGGGCTATACTTGATTGCATTCTGTAGCAGGTTTTGCACAACTTGTTCTAGCCGTAGCTCGTCGCCGAGCACCACGAGCGCGGCATCATGGCATTCCCATGTAATCTGATGACTCGAGTGGTGGAGGGTTTGTGCTTCGTGTACCAGCCGCTCAGCCAGCTGTGGCAGCTGCACCAGTCCATGTTCAATACTGAGCTGGCCGGTTTCGATGCGCGAGATATCGAGCAGCGCAGTGACAAGCCGATTGAGCCGTAATGCCTGCTCATTCATAATGCGAATAGCCCGTTGGGTACGTTCGGTAAGCGAGTGGTCACGCTGGGTGCGGCGCAACAGTAAATCAGAATAACCTATGAGCGACGTAATTGGTGTTTTTAACTCGTGCGAGGCGATCGACAAAAACTGTTCGCGGGCACGCACCGCATCGCGGGTTTCGCGGAATAGGCGTGCATTGTCGAGTGCCAGCGCAACTCGTACTGCTAGCTCGTGCGCCAGTGCTCGATCCGTATCGTTGTACTGCCGCCCCGAATTGCTCAACGCCAAGGTGAGCGTTCCCAGGATGTGGCCGCGCACGGTAAGTGGCATACAGAGAAACGAGCTGATGCCCAGGGTGCGCAGTAGTGCCAACTGCCCTTCGTCCTGCGTAGCCTCACCAAGCAGTGCCGGTGGCACTTCGGGGTAGAACACAGCAGCACCCGTATGCAATACCTGCATCATGAGCGGAATGGATTCTGGTTGCAATGTGTTGCGTGCCAGCTCAGTTGTTGCCGGGTCGGTGTGGGCAAACGCAACACAGCGAACTGTTTCATCATGCTCACGCGTATGGATCGCACACCAATCGGCGATCTCAGGCACCATCCGCTCTGCCAGTTGCGCAAATGTCAGATTATATTCGAGTGAGCTACCTAATATCGTGCTGGCATCGAGTAAGAAGTGTTGTTGGTCTTCGATACGCTCTCGCGCCAGCTCGGCCTGCCGCCGAGCGGTGATATCGAGGGTCACGCCGCGCATGCCCGCCAGGTTGCCCTGCTCATCGCGCATGCCAATCGAAAAGCTTTCGACCCACAGCACCTGCCCGGTACGCGTGACCCAGCGAAACTGATTTGTGCCAGCTTTGCCACTCATAAAAGTTTCACGGGCGCGCTGTGCGGCCTGCTCGCGGTCGTCAGGGTGGACGATTTTGAGCCAGAAGTTGGGCGTTGATACCCATTCTTCAATGGTGTAGCCCAGCATCGTGGTCACGTACTCGCTTACAAAGTCAATGCGTTGCGTTGTGGCGTCGGGCTTCCCCCAAGATTCCCATACTACGCCCGGCACATTCGAGATAATATTATCCAGGCGGGTACGCTGGGCCTCAACTTGGCGGCTGAGCTCGGCCTGCGCGGCTTCGGCCCGTTTCTGCTCGCGAATATCGCGAAACACCAGCACAACACCAATAATATTGCCGCTGCGATCTTTGATTGGCGCAGCGCTATCGTCGATCGGAACTTCGGTACCATCGCGCCGTATAAGCAGGGTATGGTTCGCCAGCCCTACTACAATGCCCTCGCGTATGACTCGCTCGAAGGGATTCACGGCTGGGGCGTGCGTATGCTCGTTGATAATATGGAATATGCGCTGCAAGGGCTGCGCTTGCGCCTCGGATTGCGACCAGCCCGTAAGCTGTTGTGCAACCTCATTGAGGAACGTCACGTTCCCCTGTGGGCTGGCTACCAGCACAGCATCGCCAATACTGCTTAGGGTTACATGCAGCCGCTCGCGCTGCTCATCAAGCTCACTGGTGCGAGTCTGTTCAGCAACCAATGCTTGCCCGTAGGTTTGAACGAGCGTGTGCAACTGTCGGCGGGTTAATAGCGATAACCCAAGCCCAACGAGCAGCGCCATGCCCAAACTCGACCAGATGACAATTTGAGCGGCCTGCTGTGCTTCGCGCGTGCGTTCGGTGCGCAGCTGCTCTTCCGAGCTGATCAGCTGCTCAAAAGAATCTCGTAGCTGATCGGTGAGGTTTTTGCCCTGGCGCGATTTGACCAAGGCAACGTAATCGCCATTTGTAGTGCGCAGGTCAATGGCTTTCGTGGCATATTGCTGCCAGTCCTTATATATTGGCTGCATCTGTGCCAGCCGCTGGCTCTGTACCGGGTTGTCGGCTACCAGCCGACCTAGCTGGCTGAATGCCTCGTCTATTTCACTAGTTGCAGCATCATACGGCTCAAGGAAATCTCGTTCTCCCGAGATTAAGTAGCCGCGCATCCCGGTTTCAAGATCGCTCAGCAGGCGTTGCATTCTGTTGGCGCTGGTCAATATCTGGTCAGTATGATCAACCAGGCGCGTGCTTACGAGGAGTGCATTGATTTGCCAAAGGAGCACAGCCACGAGTATGCCCAGTGCAAATAGTGGCAGTATAATGGCTTGCCCCATAGCACGGCGGAACTCAACCTGGTCGATTGTGGGTTTTGTCATAGGCTTGTTCGCAACGCTGTTCTAGCCAACATAGAGAGAAATTCTCGTTGTGCTGATAGAGACAGCAGCAATGAGCAAAAAGCTGTGATGCGGGATTTTGGCCTAGAGGTATGTTGTTTGCTGCGCGGTGCAAAGCCACAGCCAACTCATGCTACCAGCCGATTACGCGGTTGGCGGTTTCAAATAGCGCCGCTCGGCCAGCGCATCATCGCTCTCAGCCGGGGAAGATTGGCCCTCGCGTGGTTCTTGTAAATAAACTTCGGCGAGCGCATCAAGCACGTCGCGAAGCTCGCGGCACAGCTCTTCAAAAATATCGTTCAGTAAGTCGGCATCGAATAGTGCATCGCCAATCGGCCACGACTGGTGCAGCGTGAGTGCTTTGATGCGCGGCCCTTGCCCCGGGAAAAACGACAGGCCGAGATCGACATGGATGGGGTTTTCGCTTTGCGGCGCGGCGCTTGTATACAGCTGATGTACCGCCTGCGCTATCTGAGGGAGCGATGATAGATCGCCCAGCGGATCCGCAATGAGTGGCAGGGTATAGGTAATGTCGATTTCAAGGCCCACACCCGCCGACGAAGCGAGAATGCGCTCATCGACGATCCCATCGAAGCTATCGGGCAAGCTGCCGCGCAGCGAAAACACGGTAAATTCGGGCGACCAGCGAAATGCAATGACGGCGCGTAGCGGCGGCTCTTCGGGCGCGCGATCATCTTCAATACCTCGCGGGAGGCAGGTTATACTCAGGCTGCGCCCCAATGCATGGGTGTCAAGTAATTCTTGGGTGTAGGCAATATTTAATTCGGTTTGCTCAATCGCGGTAAGAAGCACAGCAACAAAGTTTTCGTAAGTGAGCATGCAACCTGTTCCTTGTGTGGTGACGATACGGATTTGCATTATAACACTGCTCGGGCGGTAGCGCAGGCTGCTTGCCACTGCTATCTGATGCGGCTGGTGGGTTGTGGCCGAAGGTGGTTGCTGGGCGCACCGACCGCCAACCTGGCAATCGGCGATCAGCAAGCCGACGGTGGTTAAGTAATGCCCAGAAGGTCATTTCCGCGAACGTGTGTTCGTATTCACCCCCGCTACTGGCCGAGTTATGGTATAATACACAGGTTAAAGGAGAGACGCATTGACGATTACGAAGCCTCAAAATGCGACCTTAATTGACTCGCTCAGTGAAGGGTACGCTGCCATCAATCGCCGCCCTTGGATTGTGCTCATCCCGATCCTACTTAACCTGTATCTCTGGTTTGGTCCACAGCTTTCGCTCGGGCCGCTGGTTAGCGACGGCGTGAATGCCTTGAAGCGGCTTCAGCCAGCGCTCACCGAGCAGGAAGATATTCAGGTGATGTTCGATCAGATGCTCGCCACTGGCGGCCTCGATCTTCGTCAGCAGCTGGCCGTACTGAACGATGTGCCCATCCTGCATCAATACGTGGTTGGTAGTATCGACGCGGAAGGGGGGCTGCCGGCCATCCCCGAGGTATTACGCCCGATCGATACGCAGCGCACTGATACATTTTATATCGGCTCGCTCGGCAGCGCGCTGCTGGCGTTCCTGATCATCAATACGGCAGCATTGGCGCTGAGCGCGCTGTTTTTTGGGCAGGTTGGCGCCGCCGTGCGTCGTGATTGGTCGCCGCTGATGGGCCTGCGCCGCACCCCGCGGATCGCGCTGTGGCTGCTGGCAGCTATAGGCATTGTGCTGGGGGTTAGCCTGGGCCTGGGCTTGCCACTCCTGTTCTTCATCGGGCTGCTCTTTTACTTGAGCCAGACACTCGGGCTTCTTGCATCGTTTGTGTTGTACTGGGTTGGCGTGTGGGTGTTCATCTATATCGGTTTTATGCGCGAGGGCATCGTTATCAGCGGGCTGAACCCGCTGCGGGCGATTTATACCAGCTTTAATGTTGTGCGGCGTAACCTATGGGCCACGCTCGGCTTTCTGGCGGTGTCGCTGATCATCAAGCTGGGCAGCGGCGTGATCTGGCATATGCTGGTCAATTCTACCGCCGGGCTGATTGTGGCAATTGTTGGTAGTGCCTATATCGGCAGTGGGCTGATGGCGGCGCGCATGGCATTTTATCGCGAGCGGTTGCGTCGCTGGCAGAGCGCGCCAGTGCAATCTGGCTTGCAGGCACGTAATTAACCGCGTTACGCGGTGGGCGTTTTTTTGCTTGCGCCAAGTACCTTGCTGCCGCAGGCAGAACGAGTCGGCAACGCGGGCGACTGCGTAACGTGTGTAATGAAGCAGTGAATAACAGCAGGCGGCTGGCAGCCACCGTGTACGCATCGGCACGGCTGCTACGCACCAAGTGAACAAGAGCGAGTGCAGAACAATGACCACTGAGACAACAAAAAAAGTTATTGACACGAACGACTATACTGCTAGCCGCATTCAGGTGCTCGAGGGCCTTGAGGCGGTGCGTAAACGGCCGGGTATGTACATTGGCCCGACTGATATTAACGGCCTGCACCATATGATCCGTGAGGTGGTCGATAACTCGGTTGATGAGGCACTGGCAGGCTATGCCGACCGGATCGACATCATCATTCACGCCGATTGCTCGGTAACAGTGCGCGACAATGGCCGTGGTATTCCCGTCGATATTCACCCGGTGAAGAAGGTTTCGGGGCTTGAGCTGGCGGCCACGGTGCTGCACGCTGGCGGCAAATTCGATTCCGACTCGTATAAGGTTTCGTCGGGTTTACACGGTGTGGGCCTGAGCGTCGTGAACGCGCTTTCGACCTGGATGACTATCGAGGTGCAAACCGGCGGCAAAGTTTGGCGACAAGAATACCTCACTGGCAAGCCGCAAGGCCCGGTGAAGGCGGTTGGCAAAACCGAAGTGCGCGGCACGACCGTGAATTTCATGCCTGATGTCACGATCTTCCGCGATGGCCTCGATTACAACTTCCGCGCGCTGGTGCAGCGCTTCCGCGAAATGGCCTACCTCACCAAGGCGCTGCGCTTCCATATTGCCGACCAGCGCGATGGCAATGAGGTCAATTTCTACTTTGAAGGCGGTATTCGTTCCTATGTGCGCCACCTGAACAAAGAGAAGAACGTGCTGCACAAAACGCCGTTCTATGTTGAGCGTGAATCGAACGGCGTGGCGGTGGAGGTAGCACTCCAGTACACCGAAGCCTACGACACTGATTCAATCTACACCTTCGCCAACAACATCAACAACACCGATGGCGGCGCGCACCTCACTGGTTTCCGCAATGCGCTCACCCGCGTGGTGAACAACTATGCCCGCAGCAAAAACCTGCTGAAGGAAAGCGAAGCCAACCTCACCGGCGATGATGTGCGCGAAGGCTTGACCGCGGTGATTAGCGTGAAGCTGCAAGACCCGCAGTTCAGCTCGCAGACCAAGGAGAAGCTGGTAAGCCCCGAGGCCACCAGCGCGGTGTCGTCGGTATTTGGCGATGCGTTTAATACCTGGCTAGAAGAGAACCCCGGCGATGCGAAGCGCATTATCGAGAAGACGATCTCGGCGGCGCGCACACGCCTGGCGGTGCAGAAAGTGCGCGAAACGGCGCGTAAGAGCGCGATGGAAGGCTTCTCGCTGCCGGGCAAGCTGGCCGATTGCTCAGACACCAACCCGGCGCGCTGTGAGATTTACATCGTCGAGGGTGATTCGGCAGGTGGCAGCGCCAAGCAAGGCCGCGACCGGCGCTTCCAGGCGATTTTGCCACTGCGCGGTAAAATCCTGAACGTCGAGAAGAGCCGCCTCGACAAGATGCTTTCCAATAACGAGGTGCGCACCCTGATCACTGCCATCGGCGCGAGTGTGGGCGAGCAATTCGACCCGGCGAAGCTACGCTACCACCGCATTGTCATCATGACCGATGCCGATGTGGACGGCGCGCACATTCGCACGCTGCTACTCACCTTCTTCTTTCGCTACATGCGGCCAATTATCACTAACGGCCACCTGTACATTGCCCAACCGCCGCTGTTCAGCGTGAAGCACGGCAAAGAGATGAAGTATGTGTATTCCGACGCCGAACGCGATACATACCTGGCTGCATTGCCCAAAGAAGTGCGCGAGAGGGCACAGATTCAGCGCTACAAGGGGCTGGGCGAAATGAATCCCGAGCAGCTGTGGGAAACCACTATGAATCCGCTGAACCGCACCATGGGCCAGGTGACGCTTGAAGATGCCCAGACCGCCGACGAGACGTTCACAATGCTGATGGGTGATATGGTGCCGCCACGCAAGCGCTTCATTCAGACGCACGCCTCCGAGGTGAAGAACCTGGATATTTAGGCGGGTTTTTGACGCTGATCACATGGATTGCGAAGCCGACAGGAACATACCTGTCGGTTTCTTTTTGCCCTTGATTATTGGGTAGGGTTTAGGTTTATCGCACAATATACCTTTTCTCGTGCAGCGCCAGGCGTAGCGGCTACATAGGGTACCGCGTCCGGGTTTCAGTGCTATACTAGCGCTGGCTGCGTAGCAACAAACCTATAGGCCATGTATGATCAGCGATCACCACCTGAAGCTGCAATAACTTAGGACTTTCGTCTACCCAAGCAATTTCTCTCTTTCCTTGGTCATTAATTGCGGGTAGCGCAAACAATGACCAAGAAGAAAGTACCACGCTGCCGCAAGCATATAAACCGGCAAGCGAAAGTCCTGTAACCGAAGGAAATTGTTGGCTGATCAATGTGTTTGAGCAGACGGGCGCTTGCCCGGTGAGGGTAGGGTATAGCATTATGAGTGTTCTGCAATTTCCTAAGGGGTTCTTGTGGGGTACGGCCACTGCTGCGTACCAGATCGAAGGCGCGGTGTACGAGGATGGCCGGAGTGAGTCGATCTGGGATCGCTTTACCCATACGCCGGGCAAGATTCTCGATGGCAGTACCGGCGACGTAGCTTGCGATCACTACCACCGCTGGCGTGAAGATGTCGCACTGATGAAAAACTTGGGGATGCAGGCATATCGCTTCAGTGTGGCGTGGCCGCGTATTCTACCGGGCGGGCGCGGTGCCGTGAACCAGGCCGGGCTCGATTTTTACCGCCGCCTGGTCGATGAGCTGCTGGAAGCCGGTATTACACCGTTTGTAACCCTGTATCACTGGGATTTGCCACAAGTGCTGCAAGATGCGGGCGGCTGGCCTGCGCGCGCTACCGCTGAGGCGTTTGTTGAATATGCCGACGTGGTGAGCCGTGCACTTGGCGACCAGGTGAAGCACTGGATCACCCACAACGAACCCTGGTGCATCAGCATTCTGAGCCACCAGATTGGCGAACATGCCCCCGGCTGGCACGATTGGCCCGCCGCGTTGGCGGCTGGGCATCACGTTCTGCTTTCGCATGGCTTGGCCGTGCCGGTCATTCGTGCCAACAGCCCTGGTGCCGAAGTCGGCATTACGCTCAATTTCACGCAGTCGGTTGCGGCTTCGGATCGGGCCGAAGATATTGCCGCCTCGCGCATCTTCGATGGGTTCTTCAACCGCTGGTTTGCCGACCCACTGTACTACGCCGCGTACCCGGAGGATATGGTGGCACTTTACCGCGCACAGGGGCATCTGCCCGCCGGTGGCCTGGAATTTGTGCAGCCAGGCGATATGGCTGCGATTGCGGTGACGACCGACTTCCTGGGTGTGAACTACTACACCCGCGCCGTGATCAGTGCCGAGACGCTTGAACAGGGCGGGGCGCTGCCCGAGCCAGCGCTCGATCGCACTGAGATGGGCTGGGAAGTGTACCCCGAAGGAATGTATGAGCTGCTCATGCGCCTGCACGTCGATTATCATCTACCCAAGCTGTATATCACTGAGAGTGGCGCAAGCTATTCCGATGCGCCAGGCCCCGATCGGCGCGTGCACGATGAGCGGCGGCGCACCTTCTTGCGCGATCATTTTGCGGCGAGTCACCGTGCACTGACGGCAGGCGTACCACTGGCAGGCTACTTCGTCTGGTCGCTGATAGATAACTTCGAGTGGGCGAAGGGCTACACCCAGCGCTTTGGGATAGTGTGGGTCGATTATGCTACCCAGGAGCGCATCCCGAAAGACAGCGCGCTATGGTACCAGCAGGTTATCGCCGAGCACGGCTTCGATGCGGCGGGCTAAGCTCTTCCTTGAGCGCCCGGCGATTATCCCGGAGCTGGCTGCCCACAGCGCTGTGTTACGGGCAAACTTTGGTACCAGCGATGTAGCATTGCGCGATGTACTGTTTGGCCGCGCTGTGCCGGGCGGCAAACTGCCCTTCGAGCTACTATCGTTGCAGGAGGCCGTGCTGCGCTAGCGCTCGGATGTGCCCTACTACAGTGGCGACCTGCTATTCTCGTTCGGGTATGGGCTGGCGTACCCAGAGCACTAACAGCCTGTAGGGTTTTCACTCGCACATACAAATAGCGCGCGGGGCCACATGGCAGCCCCGCGCGCCGCAGATTGTACCCTTACTCTACCCCTGCACAATTGCGCGCAGCTTCTCCACCTGGTAGCCCGATTTTGCCGCAGCGGCCTGCAGCTGGGCCACAACCTCGTAGTAGGTGTCAACCGTGTCTGCACCGTCGTGGCTTACCAGGGCCACGCGCAATAGCCCGCTGAGCAGCCGCTCGAAGGCCGTTTTGTCGAACCATAGCGTGCCCTGATAGCGGTTGATGCGCAGTAGCTGCTGCACATCGCTATCGGCCAGCAATGATTTCACCAGTCGCGCGGGCTGAAGTAGCTCGGGCGAACGGAACCAATCCTGGTAGCTGGTTTGCACTTTCATCAGTTGCAACGCCTGCCAGGCTGATGGCTCGTCGGCGCCAAGCTCGTACAGCACACTGGTAATGATACGCCCGAGCCGCCACTCATCGAGCCAGCTACGGCTCTGCTCGGCATAATCATCGGTGCCGGTCACCTTCCCCAGCGCGTGGACAATCGCCCAGCTGAATAATCCGCCCCAGGTGGCGTTGTCAATGGCGGGCGCGTCGGCATCGGCACTCGCGTGCTCGCGCTCGGTAGCGGGCAGTTGCAGCAGAGCAGCTAGCTCGTTGCGCACTTCCTGAGCAATGGCAGTCTGGTCGCCGCTGCTGCCGGTGAATTGCGCGACCTCATGCAGCAGGTTGCGCATCTTCTGGTCGAATTCCTCCAGCAACGCCTGGTGTGGCGCAGCGGTAGCAGCTTCGCTCGCAGGCTCGGCTGGTGGGGCTGGCGGCTGGGCGTCATCGGCCACAGCCGTATCGGCTTCAGTGGTTGGCGTGGTTGCGGCGTCGGCCTTTTCCTGCACACTCGGCGGCGAGTCAGCGTCTGCGGCTGTCGCTTCAAGCAGGCGGCGGAACATATCACCGTTCACCAGTGCCTTGAATGGATAGTGCAGCGGCTGTAAGAACAGCTCTTTCAGCGCCTCATCGACGCTGGGGACGCCGCGCCCGTTCAAGAAGCTTGCCAGCTGCCCGTACTGGTGAAACGCATCGCTCTGCACTTCGCGCCAATCGAGGAAGACGTGGCACTTGTATGCGCCAAGCTCAACGTACAAACCTTGCTCGCTCAGCTCGCGTCCGCTGCGCAAAAATTCCAGGCCGCTCGCGTAATCGCGGAAGATATAGAATACCGGCTCATCGGCGGAAAGTGCTAGCCCTTCGGTCAACGAACGTTGCACCAGCGTGCGCTCGTCGCCGTTGCCGGTCTTCACCGAGAACTGTGCCGATTGCTGGATGCGGCCCTGTGTGTCGGCGAATTTGTTGTGGTAGAGCACCAGCGCGCGCTCGTCGTCAACACGGTTTGAGTAGGCGTACACATCTTCAATAACACTGCCATCGGCACCGATGAAATCGTACAGCAGGAAGTGTTCGACGCCAGCGAACATATAGCGCTTGTGCATCAGCGGGAAGATTTCGCGCTCGTGCCGCTCGATTAAATACTGGTCGGGCTGCTCGTCCCAATAGGCGCGCTGATATTCCATGCCATATTTTTCGGCAAACCCCTCAACCTGGCCGTGGCCGATCATGGGCAGCCCTGGTAGCGTCAACATCACGCTGCATATTCCAAAATACTTATCGCTCTTGCCGAATTGCTCAACGGCGGTTTTTTCGTCAGGGTTATTCTGGAAGTTGACGTAACGCTTGAGAATCTCGGGGTCGAATTCAAGGGTTTGCTTCATCAGGAAGCGATATTTGGCGTTATCCTCGTCGCGCAGCAGGTGCATAAACGCGCTGTTATACACGCGGTGCATACCCAGGGTACGCACGAAATACCCCTCCATCAGCCAGAAAGCTTCGGCGAGCAGCAGGGTATCGGGCACTTCTTGCGCCACGCGATCAACGACTTCGCGCCAGAATTCGTTGGGAATAGCAGCGTCGAATTCGGCCTTGGTCATCGCGTATTCGGAGCGTGAAGGGATGGCACCGCCCGCACCAGGCTCGGGGAACCACAGCCGCTCGATATGCTTTTTCGCCAGGGTCATGGCCGCATCGAAGCGAATGATTGGGAACTGGCGCGCAACGTGCAAAATAGTTTGAATCACGGACTCACGCGTTTCGGGATTGAGGTAGTTGAGCTGCGCGGTATCGTTCCAGGGCATGCTGGTGCCATCGTTGCCGTGGTAGATATAGCGTACATCGCCATTCCAACGGTCGTGGCGCTTAAACACAACCGCCGCATCGCTGCGCTCGTAGTAGTGGTCTTCCAGGTATATGCCCACGCGCTCGTCGCCCAAAAGGTCGGGGCCGTTGAAGGTATAGGCCGGGTAGGGTGGCTCGGGCACCGAAAGGAACCAATCGGGATTCTGGATAACCCAGCGACCGTCGATGCCGACATGATTCGGTACCATATCGCTTGCCAGGCGAATACCGCGTTTCCAGGCGCGCTGGCGCAGGTTATCGCATGCGGCTTCGCCGCCCAGCCGCTGTGCGATCTGGTAATCGTACAGCGAATACGCCGAGGCCACTGCGTCGGGGTTGCCCATCATTTGCTTAATGCGCTGCGAAGCGTTGCTGCGCTCCCACAGGCCGATCAGCCATAGCCCGGTAATACCCCAGCGTTTCAGTTTGTCAAGCTCTTCGTCCGGCACCTGATCAAGCGTCGTGATCGGGATGTCATAGTCTTTCGAGAGCTGGTCGAGCCATACATAGGCGTTTTTCGCCAGCATGACGACACTGGGCATCCAGTCCTTATCGGGGCTAAACTGCTCGGGTTCGGCCTCTAGGCCAGCAAAAGCTTCGATCGGCAGCTCAACCGGGCCAGGCCCAAAAAATACTGGCTTTTCTTCTTCTTTGATGAGATCCAGACCGCCGAGCAGACGATAGATCTCTTTGCCAAGCGAAATACCCCAGCGCGAGCGAATAAATTCGAGCTGATCTTCTAGTGAATGGGGCGCCGCGCGTGCCGGAGCCAGCAGAATATCGAGCAGGTTTTCGCTGAGGCCCAGGGCATTGCCCGCCGCCCGCCGCCCGCTCCCGTCTTCGCTGGCTGCGCCGGTGCCAAAAAACGTATAGAGCGACGACATAATCGCCGGGTAGGTCGTTTCGCGCTCAAGGTCATGATCATCGAATAGTTCCTGGAAGGGCATGAAGGCCGGGTTGGCGTTTTCGAGCCACAGCATCAGCATCTCTTCCAGCACGACCTGGCGGTTAGGAATACCATCGGTCTCGCCATTCATGTAGGTATCGAGATCTGTGTCGCGCCGATAGACGGCTATCGCCGGGAATTCATCGGCAAACTTGCGCAGCGATGCTTCAACCGCCTCGGGGCCAAGCTGTTCGTTGAGCCAATCGAGCGATTGCGCAACCGCTTGCGGGTTATTCTGCTCGCAGTACATGCGGAATAGATAGTGGGTAAGCTCGTGGATGAGCGCCAATGCATTAATCTGCGACGCTCGCACGGCCTGCTCGGGGAAGTTTAAGAGGTCGCGCTTATCGTTCATGCGCTGGGCAAACAGGCGCGCGGCCCGAAAGTTGGCAAATATCACATTTCCAGTGATGCTATAGAGCCAATCATCAAAGCGGTAATAGTCGCGCGAGTCGCGGGCAACATGAAATTCTAGACCCCGCGGGCCATTGCTTCGGTCTGTTGCCATAATAC
Source organism: Chloroflexi bacterium SZAS-1 (assembly GCA_018266315.1). Taxonomy (GTDB): domain Bacteria; phylum Chloroflexota; class Chloroflexia; order Chloroflexales; family Roseiflexaceae; genus Kouleothrix. The sequence goes on from JAFEAS010000083.1 coordinate 20,143, forward strand.
CCTCGTACCCTTCATGTATAGCCAGCGCCTACAGCGGCGCCAGAATGGCGTACAGCGACCACCTGAATCGAACCAATCGTCAGCGATGCTAGCAGGGTTGTTACGCACGGGCGTAGATACAAGCCGTACGCTCATATGGCGCTGCACCCAAAGGGCAGGGTTCATACCACCATCTGCTGGCAAATTCCTGTGTCAAGCTGCTGAGCGATGGCCTCATGGTATGGCAAAGTTGTAATTTGGTCAATGTGCTCGAACGTGAGGGGGAAGGGTTCAATTGTCTGAGCTACCCACCCGGATTGTCGATAAAACGTCTGCGCAGCTGTTCGAGCAAGCTCTGGTCGTTAAGCTGATCGCCTTGCTCAATTAGCCAGCGTGCGGCTTCGGCGAGCGCGGTGCCAGTGAGTGCGCCGCTAAGTACATCACCCGGGTAGTGCGCGCCCAGGTAAATGCGCGAAAAGGCGACGAGCGCGGCAATGCTATACCAGGCGGGCGCAAGCTCGGGGTAGTGCCGACTGATCAGCCGCGCACCGGCGAAGGCAGCTGCCGAATGGCCTGAGGGGAAGGAAAATGTGCCGGGTTTCTTACCCACCGCGATGGCTTGCACAATATCGATGAATGGGCGTTTGCGGCGAAAATAATATTTTATCGGATACTCAACTGCCATTGTCGCAAACCAGAGCGGCGGCAGTACTTGCAGCAATGCCTGCCGCCCGCGCCGCTTATCGAGCAATGCGGCAAGCACCAGTCCCGCGACCCAACCGAAGCCGCCATTCATAACCACGGTGAGCCCGTACATCAGCTGATTGGTTAGCGCGGTGTGCGGCAGATGATTGATCGCCAGATACAGCCGGGCGTCTATCGATTGGTAGGGCTTCATCTGCTGAAGGATGGCCGCGCGCAGCAGCTCAAGTGGTTCGCGCTCGGCGGCGGCGGTATTGCCCTGTTGTTCGGGGTTTGTAGCGTGCTGAATGGCTTGTTCCAGCGCCTCGCGTGTTTCGCCACTACTGCCCGCAACCTGGCGTGCCGCTTCAACCAGCGTTGCTGGAGCCTGCACTGCTGGGCGACTATCATGAGCAGCTGCTTGTATCGCCTGGGCAGGTTCGGCGGCAGCGGGTGTTTGTTCACGGATTTCGCGCTCGGTCGTTCCGGCGGCGGCGGTCACCAGATCCTGCGCTACCTGGGTAGCCTGCTCAGGGGTTTTAATTGTGCTCACAGCGGCTTTCACCGCCTCTCCAGCAGGCTCAGCGCGGGCCTGGGCTTCGGTCGATGGCTGGTCCCACGGATGCGTCGGCTCAACTAGTTCTGTGCTTTCTGGTTCGCTTGGTTGCTGTGTATCGTCGGCCATAGTATTTCCCCCTCCCCTCTCAAGCTACGGCAGCTATAGGTGTGCCTGGGGCCGCGTCAGCTTGGGCGGCGGGCGGCACAATAACCTGAATGGCGTGCGGTACTATCTGAATTTGAATCGGTGTATCACCCAGAATTTCACCATCGGCCTGAATGGGCAGCGGTATATCGGCGCTGATGGTAATGCTATTACGGGCAGCAATGTAGCGCACATTTCGGTCGCGGCGCTGCTGGCCTAGAAGCGTGTGCCAGACCAAACCAACATAATCGAGCAGTGTGCGCGCGCTTACAATACACACATCTATGCGCCCATCGTCGGGGGTAATGTTTGGCCCCCAGCGAAATGGCGGAATGCCAAGCACGCCCCCATTAGCGATCAGCACCTGCAGGGCGCGTGGGCGTAGTCGCTGACCATCGGCGGCAATGGTGAAGCGTACCGGCTGATAGCCAACCAGGCGGGTCAGGGCCGTCCAGATATAGGCAGCCCGGCCAAACCGGCGCTTGGCCTGGCGCTCGGTATCGCGGATCATGAGCGAGTCGATGCCAATACCGATTTGTAGCACAAAATATTTATCATTGGCCTTCATCGCATCGATATGGGCAATACTCTGCTCGCCCGCCAATAGCGCGCACGATTGGTCGAGCGTGAGCGGCAGCGATAACTCACGGGCAAAAACATTGGCTGTGCCTACCGGAATAATACCCATTGGGATATCGCTGCCGATCAGGCCCTCAGCCACTTCTGAGACGGTGCCATCCCCGCCAGCGGCAGCAATCAGGCGCGCGCCTTTGGCGGCTTCTTTTCGTACAATATCGGCAACATCCTCGCCCTCAGCGCCAGTCGTTTCGTAAATGTCTATCTCGGCGCTTTCGCCAAAGTTACGCTTCAGTGCTTCGCGCACATCGTCGGCGGTGCAGCTGCCTGCCATAGGGTTGAGCACCACAAACACGCGCTGTTCACCCTCGCTATCTTCAAGTTCAGAGAGTGGATTCGATAATTCTATTACTTCACTCATCCCAGCCGCTCCTCATAGTTTTAAATTCGTAACAGAGTGCCTGCAAACGCTAAGGCAAGATTCATACCGGCAGATCTCTAACCCACAACCGAAGTGTTGAGCTAGAATAATGAAATACTCAGGGAAACGAAATCACTCTTGTTCGATTAGCCGGGCCGGTGATATGCTATGTGTACAGCGCATGTAGCTGCCCTATTGATGTACAGGTCTTACTTATGAACAATTGGCCACCAAGCCACGATGTACGTGCAGTTTACTATTCAGAACGGCTGCTTAATATCGCCTATCCCTGTAGTATGCACCACTGTGTACATATGGAAACAAGCACCGGGTGGCTCTGTTATACGCCTGCACAGGCAGGAAAAGGCGTCTGGTTTGTTGGCTTCTACTGCCCGCTACATGAATTTGGCGGGCGCTGGACTTCTGAATTGCAGCCGACGATTACTGCTGTACTGCAAGATGCTGCCCAGGCGGGTTTCGATATTGAAGGCGAAGTGCGCAGGCGCGATGAGCAGTACCGACAGCAGAGAGCGAACAATACCCCATAATTGCGTGCTATACATGGTGCATTGCTGCGTTGCCGCTACCCTGGAAGACCAAAATGTTCATTTCGTGCTGGCGGCCTGATCTGTAGGCCACGTTTACGCGTAGTGGAGGGCTTGCAACTGGCATACGCCTCATTCTATGGTATGCTCAGTGCGCCGTCAGGCATATCAATAGCAAGCGAACATCCTGATATGCTGCTACTTTCATTGGCACGATGCTCGATATACTGCACCGCGCATGTGTACGGTTAATTTGCTTGCTCATGCGCGCTTTGTAGCAATGAAGGCGGGATACTTTGACAAAAATGAGGGCTGTTATCAGCGCCTATGTTGGCGTTCTGTTGTTTGCTGTCTTCATCTTTCTTGGTGCGGGGAAACTTGCTTACTGGCAGGGGCTGCTCTATGTGGTGCTTGCGCTGGCGGGGGTAACGCTTAATCAGCTGCTTACGCGCAAGGATGATGAGCTTATCATTGAGCGCACGCGGGGCGCACGCACCGGCGTCGCGTGGGATCGGCGCATTTTGGGCGCGTACTTTTTGCTCAATATTGTGGCGTTTGTCATCGCCGGACTCGACTCGGGCAGGTTCGGCTGGTCAGGGTCTGTGCCCCTCGGTATCACTATTAGCGGAGTGGTGCTGATGGTATTAGGCCAGTTGCTCTTTGCGATGGCGATGCGTGAGAATAAGTTTTTTTCAAGCACGGTGCGTCTGCAATCTGAACGCGGTCATCGGGTCTGCGATACCGGCCTGTATCGTTTTGTGCGTCACCCGGGCTACCTGGGGATGCTCCTATCGCAGCTGTCATTCCCACTCGTATTAGGTTCGTACTGGGCGTTCGTGCCAGTGGGGGGCGCGGTAGTGTTGCTCGTTGTACGAACCCTGCTCGAAGACAGGTTTTTGCTCCAGTCGCTGCCGGGCTATGTGGGCTACGCAGCTAGAACAAAATGGCGACTGGTTCCAATGCTGTTCTAGCGTGCTGTAGCGCTATACACATAAGTGAGCATAAACAAAAGAGAGCGGGTTTACCGCTCTCCAATGCTGGTGCCAGGGACGGGGGACGATCCCGTGACCTCATGTTTTTCAGACATGCGCTCTACCAACTGAGCTACCCTGGCATGCTCGGAAGGCAAAGGAAACAAGTAAAAAGGTAAAAGGCCGCAACACCAAAGGTTATGCCTTTTCTCTTTTGCCTTTTGCCTTTCGCTCGTGGTGGGCGATGACGGACTCGAACCGCCGACAACCTCGGTGTAAGCGAGGCGCTCTACCAACTGAGCTAATCGCCCGTGGTGCCGAGGAAGGGACTTGAACCCTTATGAGCATTACTGCTCACTAGGCCCTCAACCTAGCGCGTCTGCCAATTCCGCCACCTCGGCGCGCACGTTCGGCATTATAGCTACGAATAGGCAGCTTGTCAACTGCGATGTGTAGCGGCGCACCGCAGGCTCGTTCAGCCGGAACAATGAAGCGCCTCGCACTATATACTTGAGTACAAGGCGCTCCACTTCAGCGTGTCAGCTAGCTACCCCTCGTTGCGGCGCATACGCAATTCGCCGTCAATTGCACCGCCCGGGTGAACCACCAGCGAAGCCGTGGTAATAACGCCCTGGACTACGCCGGTGTCGGTAATTTCGAGCTGCCCATGGCACGTAATGTTGCCCGTAAATGTACCCGCAACCATAATTTCCTCGGCGGCCAGATCGGCCTCAACCTGCGCGCCAGCCTCTACCAAAATATATTGGCGCGATTCGATCGAACCACGGGCGTTGCCCTGAATGCGCACACCACGTTCTGAACGGTAATGCCCATCGAAAAAGTCGTCTGGGCCAATGACACTCTCTGCGACGGTGCGCGCTGGCGCTGGCGTGGCTGGTGCTGGCGTGGTCTCAACGGCAGTTACTTCAGGAATTACTACTGGCTCTGGGGTTTCCCATGGCTCTGCAATTGCTTCTGTTGCAGTTGGCATTGTGGGAAGTAAAGGCTCCGCTTGCGTAGGCTCTGCGTCCTCGGTGTAGTGGTAAATTGCAAATGTGGATGTATCAGGTGTCAGCGGCTGCCCTGCTTCTAGATCGGTAGCTGCCCACAGCTGCTCGTGAACTGCTGCAAACGCTGGTTCTAGATCGAGCGCTGGGAGTTGCTGGGTTACTGCGGCAGCAGGTGTAGCCAGTACTTCCGGCGCTACAGGCACGGCTGCGGTTGTTTCGGGTTGCCCAGCTACTTCTGCCTCGCGCAGAAGCTGGGTGACAGATGGGCCAAGTAGTGACGATGCCCATCCTTCTTCTTGGGGCGGCTGCGGGGCGGGCTGCGGCGCAGGTGCCTTTGCAGTTATAAGCTCGGGCAACTCGTCGAGCATGCCCAGATCAAGTTCGGCCTTGTGTGGTGCCGAGGGTGTGCTGTTTGGCCGATCAGGGGTGCGGCGTCCGAACATACATTTTCTCCTGGTGTAGTAGCGCTGAAAGAATAACAAACTGTAGTGATCGTATGCTGAGCTTTTCGGAAGATCAACCCGATCAGTTTACAGTTTGATGTCATCTCCCAGCGGGCGGGTATTGCGCTGGCTGTCACCATAGGGAAGGCGGGCAGGCACAGGTTGCACAGCTTTAAGAAAATCTTTGCAATATATGTTCAATTATATTGACAAAACTGTGCAATACCTGTATAATCCCGGTAAAGATGCATGATCCCCGCTCGGCACATAGAGAGGAAGGCACGACATGGCAGCATATACCCCTGATGGAGCACCCCACCAGCGCTATGTCACCGGGCAGTTGCCGAGCTATGGCCCCCATGCCGATGACAGTGAGCTTATTGCTGCAGTAGCTGAAGGTAACAGTCAAGCGCTTGAGGTGCTGTACGACCGTTATGCGGCCATGGTTTACCGCCTTGCACTACGGATGCTCAAAAATCCCGAACTAGCCGAAGACCTGGTGCAAGAAGTCTTCTGGCGGGTGTGGCGGCGGAGTGCGAGTTTTGCACGCGAGCGCGGGCGGGTAGCGCAGTGGCTATTTGGGATTGCGCATAATCTGTGCATCGACGAATTGCGCCGTCAGCGATCGCGCCCGCTGCCAGTATATGAAGAAACCGATAATCCAATTATTCAGCAGCTTATTGATGAACACATGGATGTACCAGCTGCAGCCTGGGCAACCGAGCGGCGGCGCGTAATTGTCGACGCTTTGAGCGAGCTTCCATTGAGCCAGCGCCAGGCAATTGAGCTGGCTTATTTTGGTGGCCTTTCCCACCAGGAAATTGCCACGCAGCTTAATCGACCGCTTGGTACCATTAAGACGCGTGTGCGGCTCGGCTTGCAAAAACTCGGCAGTTTGCTAGCAGCGCGTGGCTTGCAACCCAGCGCACATTTCGATATGTAGGCACTGTCCTTTTTTATACGGGTTGGTCGCGCGAAGCGCGGCAAAACTGTATACAGATACTAGGATTTCGCTTGTTGTGCGTGCCTGCGGCAGCTTGGTGATGCTTTGCGCGGAGCGCAAAACATCACCAAGGAAATAAAGAAGTTGTGTAGGTAAGCGAACGACTTAAGAATAAAAGGTATGCACTACCGAAGGCTAAACGCGCTAACTGCGAAAGCCTTAATAATAAAAGCGCGCCGGGGTGGTATATCCACCCCGGCATATTTGTTGGCTAAATAGTGTGTAGTGAAGATGTACAAGTTTCCGTTTGCTGCCACCTACGCCTGGTTGCGTGCCAGAATCGCGCGTAGCTCATCATCGAGCGGTGGGCGGGCACCATAGCGTGCCACCACCCAGCTACCAATATCGTTGGCAAACTGTGCGGCGGCGGCCAGGTTGCCATCGCGCAGGTACCGTGCCAGAAACGCGCCATCAAAGGCATCGCCCGCGCCGGTCGCATCGATCACCGGGCCATCGCCGGTTGGGTAGTGCTGGGCGTGGTCGCGCGCTTTCACATAGCATCCATCTTTATCAAGCTTTAGCACAATCACGGCACTGTTATAGCGCTCGTGGAGCTCGTTAGCAACCGCTTCTGGATCGCGCTCGCCGGTCAGCGCCTCGCCTTCGTCGCGGTTGGGGAAGAGAATATCGACTGGCAAGGCGCGAGTAATGCGGGCGAATTTATCGTGGCCCATTTCGCGAATCATCTGGTACGAGGCGGGATCAAATGATACGGTTGCGCCTGCGGCTTTGGCGATCTGAGCCGCATGCAAAGCGGCGGCGCGCGGCGGATCGGTGAATAACGACCAGGCAGTGATATGGACATGGTCACAGGTTTGCAGCGCCGCTTCGGGTAGATCTTCCGGCAGCAGGTGGAAATCAGCGGCCTGGTTCGTAACCATGCTGCGCTGCCCGGCGCGGTCAATCAGCACCAGAATAACCCCGGTGTCGTGTTCTGATGTGCGGCTTACATGGGCAATAACCTGTTCGCGCTCAATATCATCCACCACCAGGTCGCCGAAGACATCGGCACCAACTTTGCCCACAAACCCGGCAGGCATCCCTGCGCGCGCGATCCAGACGGCTACATTGGCTGCCGAGCCACCAGGTGCCAGCGCAATGCGCCCGGTCGTGTCGCCGCCGGGCAGCAAGATGCCTTTAGGTTTGACGAGAACATCCCAGACAAGATCGCCAATGGCGATGATTGGCTTCTGTGAACCGTTACTCAAAGCCCACCTCATAGTTGTGCTATAGCCAGAATTTTGTGCCGCGCAGTATACCATAGGCCGTTGGGTTTATGTCGCCTGCCCAAGTTCGGCGTGCTCGTCGTTCGTGGGTGAAACCAGGGTAGCGCGCAAGAATACCAGCGCGCCCAGCACAATGATAAGAAACGGTAGTGAGATGAGATTCAGCACCACCCAACCGGCTGAGAAAATAATGGTGCCTGAAGAGAGCGATGCAATCGCCTGAATACCAAACACCGTGAATTCGTTGGTTGCCTGGGCTTTAAAACGCTCGGAGGGCCGATAGCTTTGTGTTAGGAGTACGGTTGCACCAACATAGGTGAAATTCCAGCCCAGGCCAAGCAGCACCAGCGCGCCCCAATAATGAAGCAGGTGCGTACTAACCAGCGCCAGCGCCACACAAGCCCCCAGAATACCCACGCCTGCTAGCATTACTTTCATCACACCCAGCCGTTCGATGATATACCCGGTAAAGAGCGAGGGCAGGAACATGGCAATCACATGGCTCTGAATCACCCAGGCAGTATCATCAAGCGAGAAGCCACTGATTCTGTTGAGCTGAATGGGCGTCGCCGTCATGGTGAAGCTCATAACACCATACCCAATCGCCCCGCTCAATAATGCAACCAGGTATATCGGCTGGGCGATGATCTGGCGGAGGGGGCGTTCGGGGCCGGATTGTATCTCTTCCTGTTGCTGTGTTTTTTGTAGAAACAGCAGCAATGCTGCCGTAAGCAGGTACAGCAGTGACAGTGAGATAAACGAGCCAGTATATAGCCCTACCCCAAACAGGTCTTTGGTGCGTTTGGCTAGCTCAGGCCCTAAAATACCAGCAAAAATACCGCCTACCAGCACAAACGACACTGCCTGGCTTGCATACGGGCGCGCGACGCTTTCACTCGCTGCAAAGCGATATTGTTGCACAAATGCGCCGTTCATCCCGGTGAAGAAGGTCGAAACGCAGAACAATGCGAAGCTACCCATAGCCACGGCATATGCTGCCAGCAGTGCCGCCAGCGCTGCCACCAGCGAAGCAGCGATAAACCCCGTGCGTCGTCCCACCCGGCGCATGAGCAGCGAAGCGGGGATGGTGGAACAGGCAACCCCAAGCACTTGGATCGAAATCGGCAATGTTGCCAGGGCCGGGGTAGGTGCAATACCCGCCCCGATAATACCGCCAAGCAATACCATCATTGAGGTACCAGCGCTACCAAATGCCTGGCAAATGCTTAAAAGGAGGACATTCCGCGAGCGCATATCGCCTCTTCTCTTCATTCGTGGCGAAGGCTAAAAATGGCAAATGTATGTTGTTGTGCAGCATAACAAAGCACACGCGCGAAGATGGCAAACCACCTTCGCGCGTGTGCCTACTAATCGAGCAAGCGACTTAGTCGGGCTGTGTGCGCAGCTCTTCGCCCGCTACCCAGCCTTCGCCGCCTGCGGTGCGAACATGCCACCAGCCATGGCCATCGGCCTGCTGTGGCCCATCAAGCAGGGTAAGCTCGGTACCTGGGGCCAGGCGATCCAGGACTTCGCCGCTCAGGCTTGGGGCGGAGCGCATACGAAGTGGCAAGCCGCCGGCACGGGTTACCCATGCTTGTGCGCCTGCGATAAGCCCGCCAATCGCTTTTGCGCCCTCAGTCGCCGCTGACGACGAGCTGATATCGCTGAGCACCTTGGCTACCGGGGCGGTAGCGGCTTCTGCCTGGGCCTTCATATCGGCAATTTGCTGGCGCAGCACCGCGATTTCGGATTGCGCATCTTCCAGGGCAACCGAGCTACCGCTGGCCTGAGCGGCCTGCGTGCGCAAGCTATCGGCCTCGGCGGTTTTGCCGGCAAGTTTTTTCTGCAGATCAGCAATCTGGTTGCTGAGATTCTGCATGTCCTCGCCAACTTTTTTCATGTCGTCGTCTTTGCTGAACAGACCCATGGAAAACCTCCTTATTCCTACGCTTCAACCGAATAAAAGAAATACCCGAAATATGAATGTGGCTTTTGCTACCTGATATGAGCAATAATACTGAGACGTGGTGTGCACAAGAAAGTCACACACTGGGCGGCAATGTTAGGAAGAATTGATGGCCTGGAGCCAATCGGTACCATCTTTCGATTGTTGTGCGCTCCAGCCGGTGCCGCTGCTTCCCTCAATGCGCCACCAGGTAAATCCATCCGCCTCAACCGGGCCTTCAAGTAAGGTAACCTGCTCGCCCTCGCGGAACGAGGCTGTAGCTGCGGCTTTAATATTGGGTTGTTTGCGCCCGCGCAGCACAGCGCCGACAATATTCACTACCCTGGCCTGGCCACCGACGCGCAATGCCAGCGGGGTTGGCGCAGGCGTGAGGGTGGGGGTACTGAAAACCGGTGTGCGTGTCGCCTGCATTGTGCCAGCAACTGCGATCGTTTGTGGCGCTTGGGTGCTGGTAGCTTGCTTTTCGCTGCGATTGCGCCAGAGCCATAGTCCGCCGCTGCCCATCAGGATGGCTGCCAGAACGACCGCAAGCTGAATACGTTGGCGCTGGCGGCGTGCATAAAATCCACCAGGTAGCCCGCGGCTGCGTCGCGCCCGATCGTAGGCCCGCCGATATTGGTAATAGTGTTGATAGTAGAATGGATGCGGTTCGCCGCGCTCGGCATCGGCAACGCCACGGCGATAGATTTCCTCCGTATCCATGCAATATCTGCTCCCGTCGGTAGCCGTGCGACACAGCGCAACAGGCGCTTAGTCTATCGTGCCGCTGCGAAGCCCTGAGAGGGCAGGTATGCACGACAATGTACCCACCTTGCATAGCAAGTTGTGTTCCTGACGCTAGTTAATAATAAGGTCGGTGCGCCCAAGCTCACGTAAAATCCGCGGATACATCTCATACATTGGTTCAACGGCGGGCAGTAGCTTCAGAATTTTCGGCAGCGAGCCTTTGGTGACGATCTGGCGACGTGCGATTGCCGCCATCAGGTTTACTTTCCCCTGCCAGAACTGATGCGCTACGTCGGATTTCATGCTCATTTCGATATCGGGCTTCAGGCCAGTGTTATCACCCCAAAGCACATCGAACAGTGCGCCGGGCTGGGTAGGTGGCTTGGCGGCATTGATCGTTACCACCGCATGTGGGTCGTCGTAGCGGAATTGAATGACGAGATTCGACGCCTTGATTTTGGGGCCAATCCGCGAATCGCACTTTGCTTCGTCGTACAGCCGCCCCATGTAGGAGTAAAGTTCGTCGTAGCTTTTGAACACCGCCATCGTTCCGTCCTTTCTGCACCCCCATCGATTCACTCGATTATACGAGCGTCACTGGTGAACGTCAACTTGCGGCCATAATCCCGCCAATACTGGTGGGTCAATGTTGCCGCCGCTGATGATCAGGCCCACTCGGTGCGCGCTGGCTGGTAGCCGCCCGGTCAGCACTGCCGCTAACGGCACTGCGCCTGAAGGCTCAATCACGAGCTTAAGGTAGAGCAACGCAAAGCGCATGGCCGCTCGGATGTCGTCGTCGCTGACAGTAAAAATATCGGCCACATGTGCTTGCACAATTGGGAAGGTAAGCGCGCCCGGCTGCACCACCCGCAATCCATCGGCGATGGTGGTGGGCGGTGCGATGTGTACCCGCGCGCCTGCCCGCAACGAGCGCAGCGTATCATCTCCATCGGCCGGCTCAACCCCGAGCACCTGAATGGCTGGCCGCACGCCGTGGGCCGCCACTGCGCTGCCCGCAATCAGGCCGCCGCCGCCGATTGGCACCAGCAATGTGTCGAGGTCGGGCACCTGTTCACATAGCTCAAGCGCGGCGGTGCCAGCGCCAGCCATAATCCGCGGGTCGTCGTAGGGCGGTACCAGCGCCATACCGCGTTCGGCCGCGATACCGCGCGCAAACGCCTCACGGTCGTCGCGCATTCGGTCGTAGAAGATAACTTCAGCACCATAGCCGCGCGTGGCAGCTACTTTCACGGCTGGCGCATCTGCGGGCATGCAAATCACGGCGGGCACGCCGAGTAGCTGCGCGGCTAGCGCAACACCTTGCGCGTGATTGCCTGAGGAGAACGCTAATACGCCACGCGCGCGGGCGTCGGCGGTGAGCTGGCTGATGGTGTTATACGCGCCCCGGAACTTAAATGCGCCACCGCGCTGTACGTTCTCGCATTTTAGAAACATGGCACAGCCAGCCTGCGCATCGAGCGTGCGCGATGTAACGATCGGCGTGATATGTGCAACGCCGCGTAACCGTTCGCGCGCAGCATGCACATCGGTGAAGCGTATGATTTCAGGCATAGAGCGCTTGTTCCTTCACCATTCTGCCGGGCGAGTATGCGATCAGCATACAATTACCCTGGCATGGCAGCACTGTTGGCGGCAATTTGCTGCGTGTGCATGCGATCGTGATCCGCTAGGGCTGCGACTGCTTCGGCGACGCTGATCTGGCCGCGCGTCGGGTGGATGCCCGTGCGGGCGAGCTGGCCGGGGCGCAGAGTGCGCATAAAGGCGACAAATTCGGCGCGGCTTTCGTCGAACGTCTGCAATAAAAATGCGAGCTGCTTATGCTGGTAATCGCGCTGCTGTACCCAGGCCGGGTCTACTGGCATAAGCGTTGGGTTTTCGCTCGCCAGCATATGGCGAATGCGGGCAGGCCATAAGCTATTTACATCGAGCATATGCCCGATAATCTCAAGGATCGACCATTCAGCAGGTGCAGGCCGAACATGCAGAGCGGTATCATCGAGGCCCCGAACCTGCTGGCGGAGCTGAGCCGGGAAAGCAGCCAGCGCATCAAGCGCGGCACTCAGATCGCTCACGAAAGCCTCCTTGGTGTGCGGTGCTGATGCTGCATTGTAGCAGATATCGTACACCTGCTCTTTGGGCGGGCGCGCGAATTTGCTGGGGCGAGTAATGAGCCGTCACAGCAGAATCATGTGAACGATTTCTGCTAGAATACACAGGCTTGGTTGCCCTGGGTACCCTCCGTTATTGTTTAATAGTGGCTCTGCTGTGAGGTAGGCAAACGATGTTCAACTTGAGTAATCATCCCCACCGCCGCTACAATCCACTCAGCCGCGAGTGGGTATTGGTATCGCCGCACCGTACTCAGCGCCCGTGGCAGGGCCAGGTTGAGGCGACGCCGCCTGACCAGCGCCCACAATTTGACCCTGGCTGCTACCTTTGCCCTGGCAACGCGCGCGCGGGCGGCGAGCACAATCCGGCCTATGAGAGTACATTCGTATTCACGAACGACTACGCCGCGCTGCTGCCCGATACGCCCGGCGGCTCCTTCGACCGGGGCGGTTTGCTGCGGGCCGAAAGTGATCGTGGTACGTGCCGAGTAGTGTGCTTTTCACCGCGCCACGATCTTACCCTCGCCGAGATGGAGGTTTCCGCATTGGCGCGCGTTGTCGATGTGTGGGTCGAACAGTATGACGACCTGGCGGGTCAGCCGCAGGTGAATTATGTGCAAATCTTCGAGAACCGCGGCGCGATGATGGGGGCCAGCAACCCGCACCCACACGGCCAGATCTGGGCAACTGAACTGGTGCCACTGAATGTGGCGCGCGAGCAGGAAGCGCAGGCTGAGTATTTCACTAGCCATGGCCGCACGCTGCTGAGCGATTACCTTGCGCTTGAGCTTGAAGATGGCGCGCGCCTGGTGTGCGCCAACGAGCACTTTGTGGCGCTGGTGCCGTTCTGGGCGGTGTGGCCGTTCGAAACGCTGCTAATCAGTCGGCGGCCAGTTGGCGCGCTGCCCGACCTGGATACCGCCGAACGTACCGGGCTGGCCGATATTTTGAAGCAGCTCACAACGCGCTACGATAACCTGTTCCAGGTGTCGTTCCCCTATTCTATGGGCTTTCACCAGCGCCCCACCGATGGCAGCGCCCATCCCGAATGGCACCTGCACGCGCACTTCTACCCACCGCTGTTGCGCTCGGCGACGGTGCGTAAGTTTATGGTCGGGTTCGAGCTACTGGGTGAGCCGCAGCGCGATATTACTGCCGAAAGTGCCGCCGAGCGCCTACGCGAGCTGCCTGCGGTTCACTACCGTGCGACGGGGCG
>JAFEAS010000084.1 GCA_018266315.1 Chloroflexi bacterium SZAS-1
TGCGCGCGAATGCCCTCAAGGTACTTCAGGCTGCCCTGAAAGAAGCGCACATCCGTCAGTACCGAAATCGCCGCCGCACCATGCTCGGCGTAGGTGCGCGCCAGCGCCAGCGGGTCGAAGTTCTCGATCAGCACGCCCTTCGACGGCGAGGCCTTCTTCACCTCGGCAATCAGGGCTACCCGGCTGGGCTGGCGCAGCGCCGCATCGAATGGGCGCGGCGCGGGCGCTGTGGCGAGCTGCGCTGCAAGCTGGGCCAGCGGGATTTTCGCCGCCTGGCGCTCGACCTCGGTGCGCTTATGGTCAAGAATGCGCGTCAGAAAGGTGCCTGCATCCTGCACACTCATAGTAACTTCTACCCTTACACTATGGGCTAATATTGATCAGTACTAGGCCAACCACACACACGCAAATACCAACTATCTGTGTCCAGGCTAAGGTTTCGGCAAACAGCGCGATCCCGATCGGCACTAGCAGCACCGTCACTGCCACATTCGTTACCAGCGCGCCGATGCTAATGTTCCAGCCCGCGCGGTAGGCCAGTAGGAATCCTAGCTCGATACCGACAACCGCCAGCGCGAGCGCAACACTCGCCCAGTTCACCTGCCGTAACGCTGCGCCCAGGCTGGTACCAAGCGGGAAAAACGGCAACAGCAGCAGGCAGATAACCAGCGCAGCGGCGTAGGTAACTGCCAGCCCAATCAGCGGGTGTACCTGGGCGGGCGTGGCTTTTTGAAACAGGTGGTAGAACAGCGAGGCCAGAATCGTTAACCCCATCGCGCCATAGTAAAGCATCCGAGTGTCTCGTTGTTGGTTGTTCATCGGGGCATATAACCTGGTGTCTATGCACTGCACGCCGCGCCATGCTATGCGAAGTCGCCACGTTTGACAAGCCCACGGCGGCGCTTTAGCGCAGCAGCGTGCGTAGCCGCGCCAGCACATCGAGCGGGGCTAGCAAGGTGATGTTGTCGCCAGGGGCAAGCGCATAGTCGAGCGCTGGCAGGGTTTGCGGCGCGCCGTCGCGCCGCACGGCTGCCAACAGCGCCGCGTGCCGGGCACGAATCGCCTCGACCGTCTGCCCATCAAATAGATCGCCAGCCCGCACTTGTACCTGATCGGCTGAGAATAACGCATCATCAGTGGCAAAAGCGTGGGTTATGTCGCCAAGCACCGCCGCCGCCGCCAGGGTCGCGCTTGCTAGCCCGGCGGTGCTGTATACCGTGTGAATGCCGAACATGTCGTCCAGCTTTTCGGCCAGGGCATCGCTAAACGAGCGCTGCACAATATTCACATCGGGGCGCAACCGGCGCGCGGCCAGCCCAATTTGCAGATTCAGCAGATCATCGGAGGTAAGCGCCGCCACCGCGTAGCTGCGCTCGATACCCGCTTCCTGCAATACCTCGGCGTCGCGCGCATCGCCCAGCACCACGCGCACGCTCGGCAGCCGGTTGATCCGCTGCGCGAAATCAGGCCGGCCATCGTTGCGGCGCACCACTACGATGCGCGGGCGTGGAATCAATGCCGCCAGCTGCTGCACCACGCGGTAGCCCACTTTGCCCAACCCGCACACAATAATCGTGTCGTATTCGGCAGTGGGATGTTCCAGGCGCGCTGGCGGTATGAATGCTGACTTGTGACCTGCCGCATTTTGCTGGCGTAGCGCTTCGAGCGCAGGCAGCGTGCCCAGGAGCAGCACATGGTCGCCGCGCCCGAGCTTGCGTTCTGAGCTAGGCGCAAGCAGCTCGCCAGTGGTATTGGTATGGCGCAGAATTCGAACCCTATGCTGCATTTCCAGCGAGCGCTGCAAGCCTACCAGCTCGCTTTCGGGCGCAACCGTAAGCCGCGTAATGCCGAGGAGTTGCCCCTCAATCGGCAGTGCATGCTCAATGTCGCGGCTGATCGCGGCTGCAACATAGGTAGGCGCGGCCAGCGCCGAAGCGCTAAACGCCGCGTTTGGGCCAAACCCGCGCTCCAGGTTCTGGTCAAGTGCTTCGCTGAACACGCGCAGCACCACCCGCACGCCAGGCCGCACACTCCGCGCCGTCAGCGAAATCTCAATATTCGCCAGGTCGTCGTCGATAGTCGCAACCACCGCGCGGGCGCGCGGTAAGCCCGCCTGGCGCAGCACAACCACTTCGCTTGCGTCGCCGACCACCACCGGCACCTTCAAGTTCAGCGCGCGTTCGACAAATGGACTGGATAGATCGCGTTCGATGACCACCGGCGCATGGCCGCTGGCGAGCAGCTGCGCCACCACGCGCATGCCCACCCGCCCCAACCCCACCACAATCACATGGTCGCGGTAGGTCGAAGCCAGCGCCACCTGCCATGCCTCGCGGCGGCTGCCCTTGTCGAGCAGCAGGCGGCCAAAGTTCAGCACGCTCTGGAAAATCAGCGCGAGGCCCAGCAGTGGGATCAGGAAGAACAGCACCTCGCCGAGCAGATCATTGGGCAGATCCAGCCCGGTCTGTAGTGTTACGAGCTTGAGCGTTTCGAAGAGGCTGGCCGCGAAACCAAGGTGAGCCGGGTGTCCGTAATGAATGTAGAGTGTGCCAGCCAGCGCTAACACCGCGAAGCCAGCCAGCGCCACCCACGACTCGCGGAGCAGTAGCCCAATATCATAGAAGTTGGCGCGTACCAGCCGCCAGATCGGGTAGCGGCGGCGCAATGGTGGGCGGCGTTGTCGGTGTAGCATGCTTATGCGCGGCATTCTCAAATCGGCGGTTCTGCTGCCATTGTACGGGCGGCGTCAAGAGCAAATGGCGGCTCTCATCAGCCGCAGGCGTGGTACAATGCCGCAAACCCACCGACACCTGAAAGAGGCGCCCGTGACCGACCCACGAACCCGCGATGATCTGCTGGAAGCCATGCGCCTGGGCTGCCCATTATGCGTGCTGATTGAGCGCGCCGAGCGCAAGGCGATTGATCATTTCCTGTACGATCAGGTAAATGATATTAGCCAGCGCGACGCCCTGCGTGCCAGCCGCGGCCTGTGCCTGCCGCATAGCGAAATGCTGGCCGAGGGCCGCAGCGCGCTCGGTGTGGCGATCCTCAGCCGCGATATTTTGCGCACCCTGACCGCTGAACTTGAGGCAAGTGGCGGCGGCAGTCGTGGTGGGCTGAAGAGCTTGCTCGGTGGCAATCCCAATGCGCAGCTTGCCGACCGCATCGGGCCGCAGGCAGGCTGCCCCATGTGTGCCGAACACCCACGCCTAGAAGCGCCGCTCTTCACTGGCCTGTTCCACAACCTGAACGATGCCAACTTCGCCGCCGCATTCGATGCTTCGGCAGGGCTGTGCCGCGTACACCTGGCGAATGGGCTGCGCGCCGCACCACAGGCCGCCGGGCGCGATCTGGCGGCACGGCAGGCGGCGATCTGGCGGCGGATGGAAGCCGTGCTCGATGAGTTTATTCGCAAGAACGACTATCGTTTCAACGAGCCAATTCTTGAGCACGAGCGCGATGTGTGGCGGCGCGCACTACAAGCGACCAGTGGCTGGTACCACCGCGACGGCGACGAATAACGACGGCAGGCTGTCACATGCTTATCGCTATTAGCACCGCTTTTACCCAAACGCCACACCCATTCTACGAGGAACACTATGGCCCTGACAAGCTCGCAACCGACCCACGAAGTACAGATTGATTTCGATGTGCGCGTGCCGATGCGCGATGGCACCCAGCTCTCCGCCGATGTGTACCGCCCAGCGACACCTGGCCACTACCCGGTGGTACTGCTGCGCACACCATACCTGAAGAATGGCGATGGCGCGCTGGCAACCGGCCAATACTTCGCCCAGCGCGGCTATGCGCTGGTATGGCAGGATGTGCGCGGGCGCGGCGATTCCGATGGCGCGTTCGTGCCCTACCGCAACGAGGGCCGCGACGGCTACGACACCATTGAGTGGTGCGCCGCGCAACCCTGGAGCGACGGCAATGTTGGCACGATGGGCGGCTCGTACCTGGGGCGCATCCAGTGGCTGGCCGCGCTCGAACATCCGCCGCATTTGCGCGCCATGTTCATCGCCGTGTGCCCCTCCGACCCCTTTGTGGAATGGCCGTGCGGCACGAATGGGCTGCAACACCTCTGCTGGCTGCATATGACCAGCGGGCGCACCATGCAGAACACCAGAGCGGTGAACTGGGACGCGATCTACCAGCACCTGCCACTACTCACGATGGACGAACAGGTGGGGCGCGCAATGCCGCAATGGCACGCCGAACTGGCGCACGAGCTGCGCGATGAGTTCTGGGAAGCGATCTGCTACCAGAATAAATTCGACCAGATCGACCTGCCGATCTTCCATATTTCAGGCTGGTACGACGATGAGCAGATTGGCACGCCGCTCAATTTCGCCGGGATGGTAGCCCACGGTGCCACGCCCGCAACGCGCGCCAACCAGCGCCTGATGATGGGGCCGTGGGGCCACCGCATTGCCGGGGTCACGCGCCTGGGCGAGCTCGATTTTGGCCCGCAGGCACTGCTGGCGCTCGAAGCCACGCAGATGCGCTGGTTTGACCATTGGCTCAAAGGTTACGACAATGGTGTGGCTGAAGAAGCACCGGTACGGCTGTTTGTGATGGGGGCAAACGAATGGCGCGATGCAGCAACCTGGCCGCCGCCAAACGTTCAGCCCACGCGCTACTACCTGGCGAGTGGCGGCAATGCCAACAGCCGATTCGGCGATGGCGAGTTGCTGGCGGCACCACCCGAACACGCCACGCCCGATCGCTATCGCTACGACCCGGCGCGGCCCTGCCCGTTCCTCACCGAGCCGGTATCGGATCAGATTGGCGGCCCCGACGATTACGCCGCCGTGCAGCGCCGCGATGATGTGCTGGTATATGTAACCCCACCGCTGGAAGCCGATACCGAAGTAATCGGGCCGATTAGCGTCGAGCTGTACGCGGCCTCATCGGCAACCGACACCGACTTTATGGCGATGCTGCTGGATGTACACCCCAACGGCTTCGCGCAGCGCCTGTGCGATGGCATGGTGCGTGCGCGCTACCGCGATGGACTGGAAGCAGCCCAGCCAATTGTGCCGGGGCAGGTCTACCGTTACACAATCGACTGTTGGAACACCGCCCAGGTATTCCAGCAAGGCCACCGGATTGCCGTGCAGATTACATCAAGCGCCTTTCCCAAGTACGATCGCAACCTGAATACGGGCGAATCGTTAGCCACAGGCACGCGCATGGTCGTGGCCGAACAAACAATTCTGCACGATACCGCGCACCCATCGTGCGTGGTGCTGCCGATGATCCCGCGCGAATAGCAGGAAACACGATGTTCTCGATGTTCCGCAACCGTTTATTCCTCGCCGTCGCCGCCGGGCACTTCGCGGTTGATGTGCTGAACAGCGTCGGCCCGGTGCTGATGGCCGTGCTCGCCCGCCCCCTTGGCCTCGACTACGGCCAGATCGGCCTGGCGCTGACGCTCTACACCTTTGCCGGGGCACTGTCGCAGCCGGTGTTCGGGCTGCTCGCCGACCGCTTTCGCGGGCGCACGGTGCTGCTGGCCGGGCTGGGCACACTATGGATGGTAATCTGTTTAGGACTAATGGCGTTCCAAAGCACCTGGGCGCTGATCTTACCATTCTTTCTGCTGGCCGCATTCGGCTCGGGGCTGTTTCACCCAATCGGCACGGCCACGGCAGGCGCAATCAATCGCGCACGGGCGGGCAGCGCAACGTCGCTGTTCTTCTTCGCCGGGCAGATGGGCCTGGCGCTTGGCCCACCTGCGGCAGGCTGGTTATTTGGCCTGAGCGGCGCGCTAGGGTTACTGCCATTATGCGCATTGGCGCTGCTGCCCGCCGCACTGATGATCATGGCTCCAGCGCTGCCCACCACCGCACCGCCCGCTCGGCACACACAGAAGTCGGCGGCACAGGCTGCCGGGCTGCTCGTCGCCGCATTTGTGGTGCTGGTGGCAGTGCGCTCGTCGATTCAGGCGGCGTACAGCGCATTTCTGCCCACCCTCTTCGCCGAGCGCGGCTGGAGCGCCACCTGGTATGGTGCGCTGGCGGGCACATTTATGTTTGCCGCGGCGGTCGGCAACGTCATCAGTGGCGCTATGGCCGACCGCTATGGCATGCGCGTGGCGACGGTTGGGCCGCTGCTGCTGGGCGTTCCAGCCGGGCTGGTGTGTTTATGGTCGCCCACACCGCTGGCCGCGTTCGTGGCCTGCGCGCTGGCCGGGCTGCTGATTGGCGGGCAACACAGCGTGCTGGTTGTACATGCACAGCGACTGCTGCCAGTGCGTCAAGGCTTTGCAGCCGGGTTGATTCTCGGTTTCACCTTTGCGGCGGGCGGCATTGGCACCTGGCTGGGCGGGCTGGCGGCCAATATATTTGGGCTACTACCAGTGATGCAAGTTATTACGCTGCTGGGCATACCGGCGGCGCTTCTAGCCTTCACGCTGCCGCGCCGTGAGCCGCCGCCCGTGCTTGCTGAGGCCGATCCTGAGCCTCGGCCAC
This sequence comes from Chloroflexi bacterium SZAS-1, assembly GCA_018266315.1. Taxonomy (GTDB): domain Bacteria; phylum Chloroflexota; class Chloroflexia; order Chloroflexales; family Roseiflexaceae; genus Kouleothrix. Next base: position 6,477 of record JAFEAS010000084.1, read on the forward strand.
TCGCCGCATAATCTTGTAGCACACTCGCGCTACTCGGCTTGCCGATTCGTCTGGTAACCATACCCGATAGACACAAGGTAAGGTGCACGATGACCGAACGACAACGCGAAGACGATTTTCTCGATCGCTTCCTGAACGACGATAACACACAGCCCGCCCCACCACTCACCCCCAGCGATGAGCGCGCGCTCCTGAATGTGGCATACCGCGCCGGAACACCGCCGCTCATTGCGGCCCCACTGCCAGCCATTCGCATCATTCAGGAGGTACCGGCACCTCAGCCCGAAACTGCGCTGGTTGTGCGCACGCCCGTGCCCGAAAAAACCTTCGCGCAACGTCACCCATTTTTGCTAATGATATTGGGGATTGGAATTGGTATTATCCTGGGGCAGCGGCGGCGCTAATCGCGCGCAAGAAAGCCTGCTGGTGAATACAACGCCCAACCGCCCACGATGAACCACCGATGACCAGCATGCCTGGTCAGTCGCCACGGGGAGCGCAGCCGGTGTGCTATACCGCAGCGCGCGCCAGCTGTACATAGCGCTGGTAATGGGCTTCGGTCTCCGCCTGCCACGCCGGGTTACGCCCAGCCAGCCGCTGGTCGCCGCCGCGCGGCACCTCGTAGAGTGCGCGAGCGAGCCGCGCCACCCACCATACCAGCATCAGCGGTCGATACGCACGAATACGCGTTTCGGCCCCGGCATCGCCGCTACCTCTGGCATAGGCATCAATCAGCCATTCCCACCGTTCTGTCGGGACACATGCATAGGCTGGATGCGTGATCACATCCACCACCTCGAAGGATGGATCGCCCCAGCCGCCGCTCTCCCAATCGACGGAGGCCCAGCCGTCAGCGCGGCGCACAAAGTTACGGGTGTTGCTATCGACACGACACAGCGCGAAGGGCGGGGTAGGCCAGCGCGGCCAATCACGTGTTTCAGCAGCGTGCACAAGCGCCACCAGCTCGGGCGGGCGCGCGGCAGTGGGAAGGCAGGCAAGTTGTTGGGCGATGCGCGCGAAGCCATCCGCAACACTGTGCATATTGAGCGTTGCAGGCGGCAGAGGTTGCGCGCAGCAGCCGGGCGTCAGCGAATGAATCGTCAGGTAATGCGCGAGGAACGCCTGCCACTCGGCGTCGGTGCTAGGCGGCGCAGCCTCTACTGTGCCCGCCAGCCACGATTGCACCACTACGGGCTGCGCATAGCGTTCGCGGTCGAGGAAGAGCGGCATAGGTGCACAATCGAGGCCCGCCGCAGCGAGCGCACGCAGCGCCGCCCACTCGCGCCCGGCACGGTCGCGCGCATCCCGAATCGTCCACTTAATGGCGGTATCATACTCGGGGCTGGTGGCACGGTAGATCAGGTTATTGGCACCGCCCTCAATGCGGGTGTAGCGCCACAAGCCGTGGGTTCCAGCGGCGGAGTTTAGCCCGGAAAGATGGTCGAGAAGCAGAACCAGGCCGGGCACAACGGGCGTTGATTGCTCCATATTCATCACTGGCGGCATTATTTATGTACAATAAACAGCGATACAAGCCGCTGGCTTGGCTTACTACCTCGCAGCCATGTGCGCGCATCGTGCCAGGAAGGAATCCGCTCAGTCAGCAGGGTCGCTGCGAGTACCCCACCGAGCAGCAACATCCCATAGAATTTGTACGATACGCCTGCAATAGTGAGCACGCCCATCACCGTGCCGTCGTAGAAGCTCCACTGGTTGCCATAGCCAATCAGCGCGAAGGCCAGCGCAAGCGCTACGGCGCGCGGCAGGCTTACCCGTCGCTGGGAGGTATACCCGAGAAGCAAGGCAAATGGGATAAAAAGGAGCGTCTCGTAGTGCATCCAGGCGGCAGGTACAACCAGCACCATCAGAATGAGAAAGACGCTGTATTGCAGCGCGAAACGCGTATCGCGCGGGCGCGCGTGCGGCCATACCAGCACGCACCCGGCCAACCCCACCAGCGCAGAAAGACCTAGACCAAGGAGCGCGAGCACGCGATTGCCAAAAATATCGGACTCGGTTGGTGCGGCGACGAACCGCGCCACAAAGCCCGATATCGTCTGGTTTTCGACCCAGCTCGTGGTACCACCAATACTTGGCAGCACTTCCGTGAGGTAGATGCGATGCATCTCCCAGCCCATCACTGCCACGGCCAGGCCATTGAAGAGCAGCATGCCGAGCGCAAAACCCGCCAGCCCCCACCAGCGCCGCTTGATCACCAGAAACGCGAGCATCAGCACCGGGTAGATCTTGAACAGGGTGCCAAGGGCAATTAGCACGCCCGCCAGCAGATCGTGCTTGGTGCGCAGCGCCCACAGCGCCAGCGTAAAGCACAGCAGCAGCGCCAAGTCGATCTGCCCAAACGCCAGCGTATCGCTCATAGGCCGGAAATTGAGCAGAATAAACAGTGTGGCCGTAGCCAGCGACACAGCGCGCAGCCCCCACATGCGCATCCACACCAGCGCAGTTATCGCAATAAAGACGCAATTCAGCAGCCGATGGTAAAACAATACCAGCTCACCATCCTGCACAACCCAGGGCACGAACAGCATGCCATAAAATGGCGGAACCTTAAAGACATGGCCGAAATGATTCGTGCGCACTGCTTCAAGATCATACAGCGGGCCACCGCGTGCCCACTCGCGTGCCCCTTTGAACAAAATCCAGAAATCCGGCCCCTGGCGGTGAAAGGAGAACCACAGCATATAGCCGAAATGCGCCGCCGCTGCTGCGCCAAATAGAATAAGCGCGGTATTTGCTACCCGTGCGCGGGCATACTCACGTGGCAGCAAACGCCCACGCCAGGCATACCAGCCCGCCAGCCCCAGCAGTGCCAGCGCCAGCGCACCGCCGAGCCAGGTGGTAGGCGGGTTGGGAGTCACATTCGCGGCGACATCGAAGGTTTGTACCCACTGAAATGCCGGGCCTATCCACCAGGCAATTGCGAGATAGAGCGGCAGATAGCGCCCGCGTACAAACCAGTAGGTTTGGTTACTCAAGCGTTCAGGATCTGGCGGCACCAGCCGCCGCGCTAGCCCAATGGCACCGCAGCTTAGCGCGAGCAGCGTCACCAGCCGGTGAATGAACGGTAATATCTCAAGCGGGCGGGTCACTATTGCAACCGCTAGTAGCACCGCAAGCAGTATCGCGATCGTTAATGCCGCTTCGCGGCCAAAGCCAGCGCTACGCGGCACTGCATAGGCTAAACCACCCCCAAGCGCAAGCCAGAATACCAGCCAGAGCGAAGGAATAAGTGGGCCGCGTGATATGGGGTGAACCATCACCTCGTTCACAACAACACCCAAGGCACGGCGGTCGTTAGCAACCGAAAAGGTATTCGTTTGTAGGTTAATGCGGGTATCCCAGGCGAAGCGATCAGTCGGTGGTAGCACCATTTGGTACAGGTGCGCTTCGCCAAGCGGTTGGGTGACCTCAAATGTGGTTAGCAGGCGACCATTCATGCTCAGCCGGATATGGGCAGCAGGCTGGTTTGGCGGGCGCATCGAGAGAAGATTGAGTTCGAGAACCATGGGCGTGGCGAGCGGGGCGCGCGGCAACGCCAGCGTGGCATCTGCGGTTGTCCAACGTACCCACGCACTCCCAAAATTTTCAGGTTCGTGAAACCCGGTTAAGAAGCGCTGGTCACGTTCGCCAATGTGCAGCGTGAGCGGCCAGATCAAATTGAATCCAAGCGTTCCTAGCAGTAATGACACAAGAATCGCCGCAAGGCTTGCGAGTACATCGGCGCGCCACCCTTGCGCCCACCGCCTGCTCGCGCCCGGCCGCTGCCCAGAAGAGGAGCTTGCTCTATTTGGCCATCGTCGGTCGTCAGTCGTGCGGCGGCGACTGATCAGGCTCATGCCAGAGCCTCGCGCACGGCAGCCGCGACGGCATCAACTTCATCGTCGGTCAGCTCGGGATAGATCGGCAGCGATAGCACTTCATGCGCCAGCCGCTCAGTTACCGGCAAACTGCCCGGCGCGGCCAGCCCCTGATAGATCGGCTGAAGGTGCGCCGGCAGCGGGTAATGCACCACTGCGCCAACACCACGCTCCTGCAAGCTGGCTTGCAGCTGTTCGCGCCTGGGTGTGGCAACAACATACAGATGAAAGATATGTTCCGCGTCGTCAATGGGCAATTCAGGTAGCGCCAGCGGCAGCCCGGCCAGGAGTTCGTTATAGCGGCGGGCTATCGCACGGCGGCGCGCATTCCAGCCATCCAGGTGCGGCAGCTTGGCGTGCAGTAGCGCGGCTTGCAGCTCATCGAGCCGTGAATTGATACCATTCGGCGCAACCAGATAATAGCGCGGCGACCAGCCATATTCGCGCAAGGTGCGCAGCCGCTCGGCTAGTTCGGGATCGTTCGTCACCACTGCCCCGCCATCGCCCAATGCACCCAGATTTTTGCTCGGGTAGAAGCTAAAGCAGCCACACGCGCCGATGCTGCCCGCCCGCTGTCCACCGAATGCTGCGCCATGCGCCTGGGCACAATCTTCAATAATTGGGAGCTGATGGCGCTCTGCTATTGCTATAATTGCGGCCATATCGGCCATACGCCCATACAGGTGTACCGGCATCAGCGCGCGGGTGCGCGGCGTAATAGCTGCCTCAAGCAGCGCCGGGTCGAGCGTGTGCGTGCGCGCATCAACATCGACGAACACCGGACGCGCGCCAGTTTGCAGAATCGTCAGCGGCTCGTACACCGCCGCATTCGCCACGGTAATGACTTCATCGCCCGGGCCAACACCCAACGCTACCATCGCCAGGTACAGCGCCTCGGTGCCATTGCCCACGCCCACGCAGTAGGCCGCGCCACAGTACGCGGCGAAGGCTTCCTCAAATGCGCGCACCTCGGGGCCGAGAATATACCAACCGCTCGCAAGCACGCGCGCCGCCGCCGCATCAAGCTCGGGCCTCAGCGCGGCATACTGGCGTTTCATATCACCAAAGGGAATTGCAGCCATACATATGCCTTTTCTTGTGAACGTGGTGAAGGCGTCATCTCATCACTCATTCACCTGCTCACCTTGCCTACCAGTAATGCTCGCGCTCAGCGCGGTAGAATTCGAGGGTGCGGCGCAGGCCATCGCGCAACGAGATTTTTGGGCGCCAGCCTAGCCGCCCCTGGATGAGCCGATAGTCGGCATAATAATCGCCAATGTCGATTGGCTTGCGATCGGCAGGGTAAGGGATGATCTCGTAGCTGCCGCCACCATTAATCTCAATCAGCAGTGCCGCAAGGTCACGCAGATTGATCGTCTCGTCGCTGCCTAGATTGAAGATCTGGCCATCGGCGGCAGGCGTAGCCGCCGCAAGCAACAGTGCTTCGACACAATCATCGACATAGGTAAAATCGCGAATTTGCGTGCCATCGCCCCACACCTGAATCGGCTGCCCCTCAATCAGCTGCTTAATCCAGATACCCAGGAAGGTCTGGCGCGCATCCTTCACTCGCATGCGCGGGCCGATGGTGTTGGTAAGGCGTAGTGCACAGCCGCGAATGCCATACACATTGTTGTACACAATGTGGTACCACTCGCCCGCCATTTTATTCACGCCATTGACATCGGTTGGGTGCAGCAGGTGGCGCTCATCGACGGGCAGAAAATCGGGCTTGCCGTAGATTTGCCGGGTTGAGGTATACACAACCTTAAGCTGCGGATTGTGCTTGCGGCAGGCCTCAAGAATGGAGAGCTGCGCACGACAGTTAATGTCCAGGTCGGCGTAGGGGTCGCGCATCGAGTCCATGTGTGACGATTGCCCGGCCAGGTTGAACAGGTAATGTTGCCCCTGCACCAGGTAATCCATCGAATATTCATCGCGCACATCAGCAATATTGACCTTCACCCGGTCTTCTATTCCAGCGATATTGCGCAAATTGCCGCCATAGATTGGAATAAGCGAATCGACCAGTGTTACCTGTGCGCCGAGATCAACCAGGCGATGGGCTAAGGTCGAACCAATGAAGCCGAGGCCGCCAGTGATCAGTACCCGTTTGCGATCAAACATATTTGCGTAATCATTCATAGCATTTGTTCAAGCTAACCCGCAATTCTACACTTTAACCTTCTGACGTTTCATTTTTAGCTTCTTCATGTGCTCGCGGCGCACAACCAGCTTCCACCACAGCCAGGCGACATGAGGCAGCACCCGGCTCAGGCGTCGGAAATTGAAGAACTGACTCTTGCCATAGGTACGGTGATAATGATGTACTGGCACCTCGGCAAACGCGAACCCGGCATCTTGTAGCTTCTTCACCAGCTCCAGGCAAATCGTCCCGTCCGGCGATTCCAGCTCGATCGAGTCAAACACCTCGCGCCGCAGCAGCCGAAAGTCGCAATCGACATCGCGCAGCTTGAAGCCAAACATAAGCTTGACAAAATGATGATACAGCCGCCCGATAATAATGCGATGGAACGGATCGTGTCGCTCAATTTTCCAACCATTCACCACATCAACATCGTCGGTCATCGCTGGCAGCAGCAGCTTTAGCTCGCGCGGATCATACTGCGCATCGCCATCGGTGTAGAAAATCAGGTCCTTGCGGCACTCGCGGAAACCCACACGCAGCGCGCCACCATAGCCCAGCGCCTGGCGATGTGCCAAATAGCGAAAATTCGGGTACTTACGGGCCAGATCTTCAAGCACCTCAACCGTATAATCGGTGCTACCATTTTCGACAACCAGCACCTCGTAGTCGTCGGTCAGTTCGGCCAGGGTTTGTAGCGTGGTAACAACCAGACTCCCAATGGTTCCACCATCGTTATATGCCGGAAAAAATGCCGAGATGCTCGGACGTTGGTTGAGCATACATTCACCTTACCATGTGCCAATCACTCTGGCTACGCAGCCACCTGCCCGAGATTATAGCATAGGCTTACCCCATGATGGCATAGAGCAACATCGCAGTATAACGACAGCAATTGTATTAGAGCGTTTGCCTACCGGTTTATGTACCTGCGCGGCACATAAATCGTAAGCGAAAGTTCTATGTATAATTGCACACGAAAATGGCACCTTTATCCTCAGTCTAGCGGTATATATTAGAGAGCTAACACAGTTGGCGCATATAGCCTGCCGTAAAGTGCTCTTTTACGTAAAAATAAAAGCCTGTGCCCCGCTATATCAGAGCACATCGCGATAGCATAACCCGGTAGTTTTACCTATACAATAGGAATGTGTAATGCTGAGAGGATCGCTTGGAGTTCAACCGAGGGGGTAAGAACAAGCAGGGTGCGCTGGGCTGCGCGACGAAGAATAATGTGGTACGATAACATAGTAGTGGGGTGCCGTGCCCACGCCAGTCGCGCTAATACGGGCGGGTCGATCTGCCAACCCTGAGCGAGCATAAGCCGTAGTGCATCGTGCATATGGGGCACAGCTACAATGCCAGGAGTTCGCGGCTCAGAAGGCTGAGTGCTCAATCTCATAACTCATATGCTCCATTCGTCCTTGTTCTGCTTGCGCCCGGCGGTTTACGTGCATAAGTCCTACCAGTAGTAGTGTCGAAACGCCGCCGATGGCATAACCGAGAAGAAATAGTATAATCAGTGTCATTGTCTTGCTCCTTTGTAGCTTGTTCGTGTATCATGGCATTAGCATAATTGTCCTGGTTTATCGGCGCATCAACCAAGCTTTAAAGTCGTGTTAATTTCGCCGCGCCTCGTAGCGCAACCTCGGCCTTGTACGTTATACAGTACAACCCGGCTATAATGCTGGGCGCGGCTGGGCATAGCGCATGCGTATAATAGAATACTGTAGCGAGGATCCAACGACCTGATCATACAATTGCCAAAGTGATGGCATAATACGCAACTCAACGTCGCGGGCCAGCAGCGCGGTAAGCAAATCATCGATTGGTTCGACAGCGAGCGGGTAGATTGGTTCACGAGCAATATAATAGGCAGCACCTTGATCCATCTGAACAAATGGGGCAGCTGGCAGCTCGTAGAGATAGAGCCTAGCAGAACGTACTGCGTGCCACCATGCCGACTCGATTGCGATAACAAAACGCGCGTTTGTGCCACACAATAGCCGCGCGCGATCGGCAGCGGTGGTTGTAGGTAGAACATAAAACGTAACCCGAGGACAGTTGCGGGGCAGCAAGTAATTGTGCAGCAGACGTTCGCCAATCGCCCAGACCATCGTTCCTACTTGGCCGGCTTGCGGATTCGGGGCAGGCCGAGGATCGAAGCGCTCGATATGTGGGTCATCGCTTACATGAAACAATCGCTCTGACATAAGGTATGCTTCATCGTTTCAAAACCGAAGTAAGTGCGATATATATTCGTAGGATACAGATCAGCGTTGTATAGTATACAGATATGATTGTATAGCTGTATAATCAGATAACAGATAAGACGAAAGCATACCTGAGAGTCCTGGCTAATGATGCATATAAAAGCAATTGCTAGAAATCGCAGCTTTCACTGAGAACTCCATGTTACGTAAAGTCATACATAGTATCTTGGATGTCCAATCACCGTCTCCTTATCTTCAACAACGCGCGCGTGTTGTCGTTGTACTCGCATTGGGGATGATCGTCGTTGCACTTTTATTTGTACCGATAGTATACTTCTTTCATCCTCATCCTACTGGCATTCTGATCATTCAAGCGCTTGCCATTATTTTGTTTGGTTGCACAATCGTCCTCGAACATAGTGGGCATATCATCGACGGCATCATTCTCTTGCTTTGTATCCTTATTGGTGGCCCACTCGTAGTTATCACTGGGGCGCGCTGGCTTGGTTCCACACCACTTGCCCTGCTGTTCTCAATTGCAATTTCTGGCTTACTGCTACAGCCTGGCCATATCTGGCGCGTTTTATTTATTGATTTAATCGGCTTATATTTAGCAGTAACCTACTATACTGCCACCGGCTCGCAGCTCACCGATTATGATACATCGATTGTGGTGATCATGCCGATTGTGCTGCTGATGACAACCCTGATTGGGTACCTCGGTGCCCGCACCATCCAGCAAGAGCGCACCGCCCTACAGAGTGCACTTGCGGAACAGCGGCAAGTTGAAATTGATTTGCTGCAAGCAAAAGACGCCGCCGAAGCGGCAAACCGTGCTAAAAGCGCATTTCTAGCTCATATGAGCCACGAGCTACGCACACCACTTACCGCTATCCTGGGGTACACCAACTTGCTGAGCTGGCAGGCCAGCACACGCGGCGATCAAGATTATCAAACCGACCTGGCAGTCATTGAGCATGCCGGGAAGCACCTGCTTAACCTCATCAATAATGTGCTCGACCTTTCGAAGATCGAAGCGGGCAAGCTTGATTTTGCGATTGAGCGTTTTAATATTGCCGAACTCTTACGCGACCTGGGCGCTACCGTACAGCCATTGATTGCAAAAAACGGTAACCGCCTGGTGATTAACTGTAGCCCCGAAATTGGCGAAATGTGTGCTGACCCGACCAAGATGCGGCAGATTCTGATTAACATGCTTTCAAATGCCGCGAAGTATACTGAACAGGGCACCATTACTATCAACGTGAACAACGAGCTGGAGCAAGATATTGAGTGGATGTTGTTTTCGGTAAGTGATACGGGGTTAGGGATTCCTTCCGAGGCGCTTTCCCAACTGTTCCAGTCGTTCAAGCGAGTGATTGACCCACCAAATGCAACCAAGTACGACGGGGCCGGGTTGGGACTCGCGTTAAGCCAGCACATTTGCCGGATGATGGGTGGTGAAATTACGGTGACCAGTACACTCAATGTCGGGACAACATTTGTGATTCGGCTGCCTCGCCTCGTGGTTCAGCCAATTACGAACGAAGTTGTGAACTACGTATAGTCGCTTCTATCCGAGTACATGATCGGTCTAACCCCACTACCAACCCTTCATTCCACCATAATATCGGCAACCGATTCAACAATGCGAGTTGGCCGATAGGGGAAGCGCGCCACCTCTTCGCGCCGAGTAACCCCAGTAAGCACCAGGATTGTTTCTAAGCCGCTTTCGGTACCAACAATAATATCGGTATCCATACGATCACCGATCATGACCGATTCTTCGGAATGGGCTTCGAGCGTGCGTAATGCAGTGCGCATCATAATGGGGTTGGGCTTGCCAATGTAGTAGGGCTGTACGCCGGTGGCTGCGGCAATCAGCGCGGCAACCGCGCCAGTGGCTGGCACAAGCCCGCCATCGGCGGGGCCGTTCACATCGGGGTTTGTGGCAATAAAGCGCGCCCCAGCCGCAACCAGCCGCGTCGCATGGGTAATGCGTTCGAAGCTGTAAGCGGTGGTTTCGCCTAATACCACGTAATCGGGTTCGTGATCGGTGATGATATAGCCAACATCGTGTAGCGCAGTGGTGAGGCCAGCCTCGCCAATGACATAGGCGGTACCGCCAGGATGCTGCTTCTGCAAAAATTGGGCAGTTGCCATGGCCGAAGTATAGATCGCTTCAGGGGACACATTCAGGCCAATACGCTGTAGGCGCGCAGCCAGATCGCGCTGGGTATACACTGAGTTGTTTGTAAGCACGAGGAATTTGGCGTTCGCGTGCTGCAAGCGGGCCAAAAACTCGTTTGCACCGGGCACCACCTGCGAGCCGCGTACCAGTACACCATCCATATCGCTTAGGTAGGTTTTCACAGCAATCATCTCCTTCATGCAGGCCACCGGGTCCAGCCTGATCCACGCACGCGGCATCAAATAACTACAGGTTGCGAGGCTCCCAAACGCCGGTATTATCGCACGCTTGAGGTTCTTCGCAACCTGTATGGTTTCTCAGGTCTGGCCCTGAAGCTTACACGACCGTAGCACCACTCGGAACAACCAGATCAGGGCCAAACTGCTCGCTGCTCGTGCGTGGCATTAGCACCACATTCCGGCCAATAATGGCACCTGCCGGGATGCGCGTGCGCCGCCCCGCCACCGTTAAGCCAGTGTTTAGCCGTTCGGGTGCGGCCTGGTTGGGCGTGTTATCATCGCCATCGCCAACTTTCGCCTCTTTCCCCACCACCGTCTCTTTATCGAGAATACAGCGATCCACAACGGCATCTTGTTCCACAACGGTGTCGGTGAGCAGAATGGAATCGCGCACGACCGCGCCTGGGGCCACAATGACACCGGGCGCAATAACCGAGCGCACGACCTGGCCATAGATCTGGCAGCCATCGCAGAGCAAGTTCCCTTCGGCACGCGCCTCAGCGCCAACCAGCGCCGCCGGGCGCTCTTCGCTCTTGGTGTGAATAATCCACTCGGGGTCGTAGAGATCGAGTGCGGGTGTTTCGACGAGCAGCGCCATATTAGCTTCGTAGTAGGCTTGCACTGTGCCAACATCGGCCCAGTAGCCCTGGAAGTGATAGGCCGCCACATTGGTCTGCTTCACTATGCGCGGCATTAGCTCGCGGCCAAAGTCGTTTTCCTCACCGCTCGACAGCAGATCCATCAGGAATTTCTTACGAAACACATAAATACCCATCGACGCCAGGCTCGATTGGGTGCGCCGTGGTTTTTCCTCAAAGCGCCCGACCGTGCCATCGGTATCGACGGTGACAATACCATAGCGGTGTACCTCGTGCCGGTTGACGCTATGCACAGCAACGGTCACATCGGCCCCGCGATCCTGATGAATTTGCAGCATCGGCCGATAGTCCATTTTATAGATATGGTCGCCCGCCAGTAGTAATACCGCATCGCACTGCTGCTCGGCAATGAAATCGAGGTTGCCGCGCACAGCATCGGCATTACCGTGCTGCCAGTTACCGCCTTCGCTGGTGAGGAAGGGATGCAGCACTCGCACACCACCGATGCGCCGGTCGAGATCCCAGGGCTTACCCACGCCAATATGTTCGTGCAATGAGCGCGGGCGATATTGCGTCAGCACACCAACATGGTAAATGCCCGAGTTGACGCAATTTGAAAGTGCAAAATCAATAATGCGGAACTTCCCGGCAAATGGTACCGCAGCTTCGGAACGCTCGGCGGTGAGCGCGCTCAGGGCTTTGCTTTCCCCGCCGGCCAGAATAAGGGCTAGGGTACGCAGCATACAATCCTCAATGTTGAATGATGAGTGTTGGGCTGGCTTTCGAGCGGGCTTCGCGCTCAGCACCCAATCTCAGCGCTTCTCAAATTGTTTCGCCCGATGCAACTTCGCCGTTGGGGAAATGCTCTTCGTCGCGGTCGGCATTGATGACAACGTTGCGCCCAACCTTAATATTTGCAGGCAGGTGCGCGCCTTTGCCTATCACTGTTACCCCTGTGTTGATCTTGTCGGGTTCTTGCTTATTTGGCACGGTCAGATCATCGCCATAGCCCAATCGCACGCCCGCGCCTACCACCACATTTTTATCAATAATCACGCGGTCGAGTACGGCACCTGGCCCGATCCACACGTCGTTCATAATCACGCTGTCGCGCACCACTGCGCCGGGCGAAATGTACACGCCTGGTGAGAGCACCGAGCGCTCAACCCGCCCACGCACAATCGAGCCGTTGCACACCATACTCTGCACCACCTGCGATTGCGGGCCGAACTTGGCGGGCGGGCGCTCTTCGCTACGAGTATGCACAACCCAGTTTGGGTCGTAGAGCTTGAGCTCGTTGTTTGAATTAAGCAGATCCATGCTGGTTTCCCAGTAGGATTGAATGGTGCCAACATCGACCCAATAGCCCTCGAAGGGATAGGCGAACACACGATCCTGGCTAATCATCGCCGGAATAACGTGCTTGCCAAAATCGATACGCGGGCTACCTTCGCCGCCCTCACCCAGGCGGTGCATTAGCGCGTCGGCATTGAACACATAAATGCCCATGCTGGCGAGTGTGCCCTTGTCGCGGTTCTTCGGCTTCTCGGTAAACTCCACCACGCGCTTGGTCTCATCGACGGTCATAATACCGAAACGGTCGGTTTCTTCCAGCGGCACATGCATCACCGCCACCGTCAGATCGGCGCGGTTGCGCTGGTGAAACTCGACCATTGCGCTGTAATCCATTTTGTAAATATGGTCGCCGCCCAGCACAACCGCCAGATCAGCGCGGCGCTCGCGAATATAGTTCAGGTTCTGGTACACGGCATCGGCGGTGCCTTTATACCAGCTTTCGTCACGGCGGCCCTGGTACGGCTGAAGCAGCTGCACGCCACCCTGGCTGCGATCGAGATCCCAGGGCTTACCATTACCAATATGGGCGTTGAGCGAGTGCGGGCGATATTGTGTCAGCACAGCCACATCGAAAATGCCTGAGTTGACGCAATTAGAAAGGGTAAAGTCGATAATGCGGAATTTACCAGCGAACGGCACCGACGGCTTGGCACGCTTTTCAGAGAGAACGCTGAGGCGCGTTCCCTCGCCACCAGCCATAATCATGGCAATGATTCGCACGAGGAACCTCCAGCATTGGTAGGCGAGCGATATCATAGAGAATGCGTGGGTATTGCGTGCGACAGTATACCATAGCTTATTCGGCACACGGCTGCGCAACAGCAGCTGCGTGACTTCCCAGAACACACTTCGTCATATCGCTTGGGAAGGCGCAACAATCACCACCAGGGCAGCGTCTATCCCAACGCACATGTGCCGCATCTCTCACAGCAGCGAGGAAGCATGAACCCAGCCGACCTGACAACATTTCTCGACACCCTGGTGCGCAACCAGGTAAAGCTCAGCACGATGATCTGGGGGCCACCCGGCATTGGCAAATCGAGTATTGTGGCGCAGGTTGCCGCCGCGCACAAACTCGATTGCATCGACTTACGGCTCTCGCAGCTGGCCCCGACCGATTTACGTGGCCTGCCGGTGGCCGAGAATGGGCGCTCGCACTGGTACCCACCCGAGTTTTTGCCCAGCGCAGGCACGGGCGTGCTGTTCCTCGACGAAATTAATATGGCACCGCCCACCATGCAGGGCATGGCCCAGCAGCTCATTCTCGACCGCAAGGTTGGCAGCTACACCGTGCCCGAAGGCTGGTTCATCTGGGCGGCAGGCAACCGCGAAGAAGATCGCGCGGCGGTGTTCGATATGCCCGCGCCACTGGCTAACCGTTTCCTGCACATTGAGGTATCGCCCGATTTCGATAACTTCAAAGCCTACGCGTTGGCGCGCAAGCTGCACGAGCACATTGTGGCCTTCCTCTCGTTCCGCCCAGCGCTGCTACATCGCAGCGACGCGCTTCAGCCCGCCTGGCCCTCACCGCGCTCGTGGGAAATGGCGAGCCAGCTACATACTATCGACCTGGATGTTGCCGCTGCGGTAGGCGCGCCCACCGCGAGTGAATTCAACGCTTTTGTCGGCCTGTATAGCCACCTGCCCGACCTCGAACGGATTATGGCCGGACAAGGTGATGGCATTAGCTTCCCCGAAGAGCCTTCGGTGCGCTATGCTGCCACGGTTGGCCTCACCGCCCGCGCCGCCGATGCACAGGCCGCCTACCACGCGCTGCGCTGGCTGACCCGCGTGGCCGCTAGCGAATGGGTACAGCTGTGCGCCGCCGATATGTTCAAAATGATGCGCGCAAAGGGGCAGTGGAGCAAGCTCAAGAAGATCATTGGGCAGGATGCCCAGCTGCGTGGATGGTTTGCCGAGCACCAGCGCCTGCTCGAAGAGCCAGCCGCTACTGGCGAGGTTGCCTTCTTTCGCTAGTACTTATTTCACCTAGCGGCGCTAAAACACTGCCGATTGCTTATTGCTGACTGATACCTGCCAAGTGCGGAGTGCGCATGGAACTCGACCCGAATACTGCCCAGATTGTCAGTGCTTCGCTGCTACGAATGCATGCGCGCAGCGCGTTCTTCACATCGCTGGCGCTGTTTGCCCGCTTCGAGGTCAGCTTTCATATTCCCACCGCCGCCACCGATGGCCGCACGATCTTCGTTAACCCAAATTTCTTCGACACGCTCACCACTGCCGAGCAAGATGCTGTGCTGGTACACGAGGTGCTGCATGCCGCGCTTTTGCATGTGCCGCGCCGGGGCGGGCGCGATGGCCGCTTGTGGAACATCGCCGCCGATATTGTGGTGAATGGCATGCTGGTGCAGGAAAACTACGATCTGCCCGAGGGCGGGCTACGCAACCAGCAGCTTGAACACCTGAGCGTCGAGGAAGTGTATGAGAAGCTGCTTGAACGACAGCAGCACGAGCAACAGCCGCAGCCCGCCCAGGCCGATCTGCTTGACCAGAGTCCAGCTGATGCCCAGGGCGACGCCGCTGGCACACCGAGCGATCTCCCCGGCAACGCGAATGCCCGTAAGCCAGCGCTTGAGAAACACTGGCAGCAGGCTCACCAGCAGGCCAAGGTCGTCGCCGAAAGCTCAATGGCCGGGCAAGCGCCCGCCGGGATGGCGCGTGAGCTTGGCAGCCTGCTACCGTCCCGCCTCGATTGGCGCAGCTACCTGTGGCGCTACATGGTGCATACGCCCACCGATTTTCAGCACTTCGACCGGCGCTTCGTGGGGCGGGGGATGTACCTGGAGACGATCTCGGGTGAGAATTTGAATGTGCTGCTGGCGGTGGATACCAGCGGCTCAATCGACCGGCCAGCGGTCGATGCGTTTTTAAGCGAAGTGCGCGGTATCTTGCGGGCCTACCCGCACCTGCGCTGCGACCTCTACTATGCCGATGCCGAGCTGTATGGCCCGCACCGGCTAACGCCCAGCTCGCCACTTCCGCCCATCCAGGGCGGCGGCGGCACCGACTT
This sequence comes from Chloroflexi bacterium SZAS-1, assembly GCA_018266315.1. GTDB lineage: Bacteria > Chloroflexota > Chloroflexia > Chloroflexales > Roseiflexaceae > Kouleothrix. Next base: position 22,130 of record JAFEAS010000084.1, read on the forward strand.
CCGACCCTTCTTTGCACGAATACCCAAATATCGACCGCCGTGGGAGCCATCGGTGGCGATCTACCTGACCGACGGCTACGGTGAATTCCCTGAGCGCGCGCCACGTTGCCCGGTGTTGTGGGTGGTTACACCCGGCGGCCTCGCGCTCAATCGCTTCCCATTCGGGCAGGCGGTGCGCTTACTGCCGCATGCGCCCCAGCCGCGCTAACCCATTATTAGCGTGCCGTTAACAGGTGGGCGTTAGGCTTTCGTACGCCTGCGTACCCATGCCCGAAATTCAACGATCCTGCCCATCGGCATCATCAGCGCCTTCATCAACGGGCGGATGCGCGGCGTTGTAGGCCTCCCACACTTCGGCGGCGTGCAGCTCGGCCAGGCCCGGCCGCGAAAACACCACATCGTGGTTCGGCCCGACCCCGCCGCGCGTATCGTTCGTGTCCCAGCCGCGTATGATGAAATGCTGTGTGCCAACCATCACGGCCTTACAGTTCACATTCACCAGGAATGCTGGCTCGTCGTCCTGGGCCGTGCCATGGAGCCGTGCGCTGCGGGTTTCGCCTTCCCAGCGCGTATCGATATCGAGATGAATGCCGTTCTGCGTGATTTCCCAAACGTGCGCAGGCGCATCGCAGCCCTGGGTTTCGCCCACCCAGCGCCCAGCAAACAGCGCGGCGTGCTTCTCGGCAGTGCTCATGCTATTCTCCCACCATAAGGCGATTTTGCTTTACCATGTCGAAGACTGTGATATCGGACACTTTTACTCCCACCGTTTGTTCGAACTTACTTATATTATGCGCATCATCAAAATAATCGGGTTCGGCTTTTAAGACTGCTACTACATAACTTTCAAGGCAATGACCCTCGATAATATCTGGTTCTACAGATACTAATGTAGCAAAAGGAAGCGAGAAAGATGAAACAACATTCCCCGCGTTATCTAAAAGGCACCCACTACGAACAATCGCATTAAGGATATCTTGTAATTGACTTTTCGAGAGCGTTAGCTGCTCTGCTAACATAGTTTTAACCTCAGTCATATTCTTTGGCTGTTCTAGAGCTTGTACGACCGAAATTAATTTTTTTATAACACTCATTCGATATTCGGGGAGAGGGCGAAGGTGCGAATTATTCAGAATTACCGATAGGCTGCTAGGTTTATTGATCGCTTTCTGCTCGCTTTCGTCCTTCTCTTTATCATTCTTCAACTCAGTATTGACAGCTATATGCTTCGGTTTTTTACTCTTACCAAGAGTAGAGCGGATTTTTTCAAGAAAATTACCCTGATTAGCAACAGTAATGTCGGATAGGCCGGTTAGGTCGTGACTTACTTCATCAGAGATACCCAATACGATTAATACAGATCGCTGTTTCGGAACCGAGAGCATCTTTCGCAAACCAGAGTATTTATTAATATCGGCTTGATAATCGCCAGTTTTGCATTCTATCCAGAGTGGCTTATCACCTTCAAAGAAAAGCATATCAAGTTCATGCGAATTACCATTCTGCAATACGATTTTTAGGTTACTGAGGCATTCATATGACAGGCCATTTTCAGAAAATAACGCCGATATTTTTTTAAACACAAACCGCTCAAACCATCCGCCATTAAAAAAATTGGTAAATTTTCCCATTTTTTGCGGTGTAGCATATATTGTTTTTACGTTGTTTTTATAGTAGTACGACGATAAAAATGCATAAGTACTCAACTGTGAGCAAAATTTGGTATTATTCGCAATTTCCTCCTGGCTCCTTCCAGCCAAATTAAGGATAAAGCTGCTTTCTGTTTGTAGGTTTTTTCTAGAAGTCATCTCATAAATACCAACGGAGCAGAATGATGATGCAGGCAAGATGGACGAAGCCCTGAAAGTTGTACGCGTAATACTGATATCGCACCACAATTCGGCGGAAGTTTTGCAACCAGGCCATCAACCGTTCGACTTTCCAGCGTCGTCGATAGCGGCGCAAGGGTCGCCCATCCTGTGTTTTCGGTTTCTTGCGGTTGCGTCGGTGTGGTGCGATTAGCTCGATACCTTGGGCTGCCAGACGCTCATCAAGCGGATCACTATCGTAGGCTTTATCACCAATCAAGTGTTCGGGTCGCTCATCGACAAAACACGCGGCGAGCGTGCCTTCAACAAGGGTGACTTCATGTGGCGAAGCACTTGTAACGTCAACGGCGAGAGGAAGACCAGCGCGGTCTGCAATTGCCATGATTTTCGTACCTTTGCCCCGCTTGGTCTTTCCCACGCAGTCGCCCCTTTTTTTTGCCACCGCAAAGGTGCCGTCGATGAAGCATTCTGACAGATCAAGATCACCGCGTTCTCGCAAATCGTCAGCCAATGCGTGCAGAATTTGCTCAAACACACCAGCATCAATCCACTGCTGAAAGCGACGATGACAGGTTTGATAGGGCGGATAGCGTTCAGGCAAGTCTTTCCAAGGTGCGCCAGTACGCAAGATCCACAAGATGCCATTGAGCACATCGCGCGGGTTACGCCAAGGCCGACCGCGATTATCTGCTCGGCGCACTGGTTTGGGTATCAGGGGCTCTAGCACTGCCCACTGTTCATCGGTCAGG
>JAFEAS010000085.1:0-553 GCA_018266315.1 Chloroflexi bacterium SZAS-1
ACACCTATTCTTGCGCTTGAATACATCGAAGGTGCTGCCGATTTTGCGCCGAGCCACCCCATTGGCATAGCACATCAGCTCGCGGCACAGCTTGCCCGCATCCACCAGGTGAATATCGCTGCGCCTGGGATAGAAAACCTGCAGCAGCTTCCCGCCGTGCTTAGCCCATCCGCTGCCACAGCGCTAGAACAGGCACACATTCGCACAGTGATTGCGAGCGCCTGGCCACCACCGCAGAGCAACGCACCCACGCTGCTGCACGGCGACTACTGGCCGGGTAATGTGCTCTGGCGCAACGAACAGCTGGTGGCAATTATTGACTGGGAGGACGCCGGGCTGGGCGAACCGCTGCGCGACCTGGCGATTGCCCGGCTCGATTTGCTGTGGATCTACGGGCGTACGGCGATGGAGGCGTTTACCAGTGCCTACCGCGCGCTGCAACCAATACACTATCTCAATCTGCCAGTATGGGATTTATTTGCGGCGCTGCGCCTAGCGCGCCTGGTTGGTACCGACCTGGACAGCTGGGCGGCTTTCTTCCCGCCCCTTGGCC
>JAFEAS010000085.1:628-4641 GCA_018266315.1 Chloroflexi bacterium SZAS-1
TAGCGCGCAGACAATTGCATGCCGCTGTGGATCGTGTATACTGGCGGCGATGCCCAGGCACATCTGCCTGAATGATGGAGCAAAGAGGAACAGCGTGACCAATCTTTCGCAAACCCAGCGGCAATTTCTGCGCAAAATCGCGCACGAGCTTAAGCCGATTGTGCAGGTGGGGAAAAACGGCCTGAGCGAGAGCCTGCTCGCTTCGGCGGCAATCGCGCTCGATACGCACGAGCTGATCAAGGTAAAATTTTACGATTACAAAGACGAAAAGCGCGATCTAGCCGATGCAGTGGCCAGCCAACTTGGCGCTGAGCTCATCGGGCTGATTGGCAATACCGCCATTCTCTACCGCCGCAACCCCGATGACGACAAGCGCAAGATCAATTTGCCGCGCGAATAGGCGCTACAGCCAGCGCCGCCGCCGGAAAAACCACAGCAACCCCAGGCTAATACCCACCATCAGCGCCAGCGCCCAGGGATAGCCCAGCCGCCAGTGCAGCTCGGGCATAAACTCAAAGTTCATGCCGTAAATCCCCGCCACCAGCGCATTGCACATCAAGATAATCGAGGCGATGGTAAGCACCTTCACCACCTGATTGAGCTGGTTCGATTGCAGCGAGAGAAACGCATCGAGCGCGCTCGACAGCAGATCGCGGTAGGTGTCGATGCTATCGGTGATCCGCACAATATGATCGTACACATCTTGCAGGTATAAAATCGTATTGCGCTCGAAGATCGGCACCTCGCGCCGAATCAACACATTCAGCACATCGCGCTCGGGTGCTACCACCCGCCGCACTGCCAGCAGATCGCGTTTGAGGGAAAATACCTCTTGCAGCGCTTCTTCGCGGAAGTGTTCGAAAATCTGCTGTTCGATATCTTCAACGCGCTCGGCCAGCTCATCAATCACCGGAAAATAATCGTCCACAATCGCGTCGAGCAGCGCATACAGCAGCGCACCACTATCGTTGCCAAACTCGGCGGTGTGGTTCTGCCAGCGCGCGATTGTCTCATCGATTGTAGCAATCGGCCCGGGATGCACGCTTACCAGATAGTTCGCACCAATGAACAGGCCCAGCGCCTGGCTGAGCAGCTTCTGCTCGTCGCGCATATAGTGCAGCGCATAAAACACCATAAAATAGTATGTGTCGAAGGCTTCGAGCTTGGGGCGTTCGTGGTGGCGCGCAGCATCTTCAATCGAAAGCGGATGGAACCCAAACTCATCGCGCAGTAGCTGCAAATCGTCGGGCTGCGGGTCGTGCAGATCGAGCCACACGAATGTACCGGGGCGTGTGAGCAGCTCGCTAATATCGGCAGCATCGATTTGGGTCTGGAATTGCCCCTCGCTTGCACATACCACCGCGCGGCGGCTATGTGTGGCTGCGGGCTGTGGCTGCACATTCTTATTTGGTAGATGAAGTTTCGGTGGCATGCTCGCGCCTTCTGCTCAGGCGGGCGTTCCCGCGCGATTCCGGCGGTATTATACACCGCCGTTGTGTGAACGCTGCTCAGCGGTGTACCCGGCGATGTCAACGAATTTTTATCATCCACTACGCAGTTACTACCTGAGCCCAACAACGACTTTACCGCATCTTAATCGGATATTCATATACACACGCTTTACATTCGCTTGAGCTTTGCTTAACAAAAGTGTCACTTCATCTCGCCATATCCGTAGCGTATACTGGTCGCTAATGATGTTGAGCTTTCCATAATCCTCTTGCGGTGTTGCCCCTCCACCGAAGCATGATTAGAAAGATGCGCGTCGATGCGCAAAGCACCGCCTTCAGCAAATGTTGTAGGCTGATCAAATTTTGTGGTACATGCGTTAATGTGATGGAGAGTGCAGGTATGCGGCGTTATCAAATTATATTATTTGCCTTGATTACCACGATTGTTGTCGCCTTATTCGCACCACTCACTGGAACGATCCCTCAGGCCACCGGGGCAAATGCGAATATCGGGTTTGTGGATGACCCTTTTGGTGTAGCTCCTGGCACCGACCCAACCGCCGATAAGCCGCAGAGCAAGCTCTGGTTCAACGATGGCGCATGGTGGGCAGTGATGTTCCAGGCCAGCACCAGCACCTGGCGCATTTACAAGCTCACCTGGCCCAACAAGTGGAACCCAACTACGACCGTCATCGACACACGGGCAACCTCACGCGCCGATGCATTATGGGATGGGCAGCACCTGTATATTGCCTCACTTGTACGCTTCAGCCCATCAAATGTTGGGCAGTTTTCGCGCTATAGCTACAATGCCAGCACCCAGACATACACCCGCGATGTTGGTTTCCCAGCGACTATGATGACTGGCAGTGCCGAAACGCTGGCGATGGATAAGGATTCAACCGGCAAATTCTGGATCACCTATACGCAAAATAGCGAGGTGTATGTGAACCGCACCACCGGTAGCGATACCAGCTGGGGCACACCATTTATCGTGCCGGGGGCCACAACCCTAGACCCCGACGATATTTCATCGATTGTGGCCTACCACGATGCCGACGGCAATAGCGTTGGCGTATTATGGAGCAACCACACGACGCCTTCGTCGATGTACTTCAGCTACCATAAGGATGGCGACCCCGACACCACCTGGCAGCCAATCGAGCAGATTTATACATCAAAATGCGCAGCCGACGACCATATAAATATTAAATCGCTCCAGGCCGACCCCGGCGGCTCGATCTATGCGGCGCTAAAAACCTCAAATGGCGACAGCGGATGTGGGAGCAGCAATAGCGACCCGCTCTTGCGCCTGGTGGTGCGACGGCCCAACAATACATGGGAATGGGCCACCTTCGGCACCGTTTCAGATCAGCATACCCGCCCGCTCGTGCTTCTCGACACCACCAATCGTAAGGTCTACATGTTTGCCACTGCCCCTACCAGCTGTGGCGTCATCTATATGAAATCGACTAGTATGGATAACCTGAGCTTTCCTAGTGGCAAAGGGACGCCATTTATTAGCAGCAGTACCTACACCTGTATCAACAATGTCACTTCCACCAAACAAACAGTTGATGCCGTGAGCGACTTAGTGGTAATGGCGAGCGACGAGAGTAAGCGGGTTTACTTACATAATGTGCTCGACCTTGGTACCCCGACACCGCGCCTACTCTTCAGCGCGCAGCCCGGTACCGGCAATATCAACCAACCACTTCCAATCCAGCCTGTAGTAACCATTCTGAATGCCAAGGGGCAGACAGACACAACCTTCAATGGTTCGGTCACACTGGCGATCAAGAGTGGCACTGGTACCTTGGGCGCAACCTTGCTCGGTACAGTTACGCGGAATGCAGCGGCTGGGGTAGCCACCTTTACCGACCTGGCTATCAACAAGGGTGGCACTGGCTACCAGCTCACGGCTACCGCCGCCGGGTACCAGGCGGTCGATAGCACCATGTTTAATATCAACAAGAATAATCAGACTATTACGTTTGGCGCGGCACCCACCGGGAAGCGCTACCTTGATGCGCCCTTCACCGTGAGTGCCACCTCTTCATCGGGGTTAGCCGTGAGCTTTAGCGATGCGAACCCGAACGACGCCTGCACCGTCAGCGGAGCTACAATCACAACCGTCGGCGCAGGGTTATGTACGGTAAAGGCCGACCAAGCGGGCAATGGCGATTTTAACCCTGCCCCTACCATCACACAGGGCTTTACCATTCTGAAAGCGAACCAGAGCATTAGCTTCGAGCTGCCAACCAACAACCACTTTGGCGATCCGCCGTTCCGTATCAATGGTACCGCAACATCAAATCTTCCCATCACGTTCAGCGCGACCGGTGCCTGCACGATTACCGACGAAAACCTGCTGACGCTCACTGGCCCACAGAAGTGTTACGTCACCGCTAAACAGCCCGGCGATACCAACTTCAATGCCGCGCCGAGCGTAACCCAGGAGCTACCGACCGACTATAAAGCCTACATACCTATGGCACGATAGCCATTAGCCGGTTACTCAACTTGCGGTAAATTCGTACACAACGCGCGGCAAATACAATG
>JAFEAS010000085.1:4667-25894 GCA_018266315.1 Chloroflexi bacterium SZAS-1
TGGGTACGATATACTTTCAGTTCTTTCGCGTACCATGGATGTACCTGCGGCAGTGCGGCAGCAAGATACACTTCATACAAAATCCGGTATATACTCTGTTGTATAGTGAGGTTTGGGGCGGCTGCGCCACCCCAAACCTCATTTTCTCGTGCGGTGTTCGGCATCGCCAGGCGCAGCATGAGAAAACCAAGGAAGCAAACGGGTTGAGTATCAATTCCCTGGTGATGGTTTGCGCGAAGTGCGCACCGGAAGCGAAGCATATAGGTTCAGTTGACATAGGCGAATGCATGCGGTAACATACGCACGCGATATAATCACCACGGTAAACAACGAGCGATTTCCCTGAGATAGTGCAAAACACCAACCATTGCCCCTGGCACAATGGGGGCTTTTGGTGTCTGCATATATTGGCGCACTACAATCCGAGCGCAGGCAATTTGCCGCCTGCGCACTATGGAGTAGTTATGGACGAGCAAGTCGAACTCTTTCTTCTCAGCCTGGCTGAAAAGCGCGGCCTATCGGCAAATACCACCGCCGCCTACCGCACCGACCTGGAACAGTTCGGCGAATTTATCCGCGAACGCCAGATTGCCGACTGGCTTTCGGTAGGGCACGAGGATATCATCGCCTTTCTGCTCTTTCTGCGTGAGCGCCGCTATGCGAATTCAACTGTGGCGCGTCGCACTGCCGCCGTAAAGTCGTTCTATGCCTTCCTGAAAAGCGAAAAGGTTATCGCTGCCGACCCGACGGAGCAGATCGATTCGCCTAAAGTGGATCGCTATTTACCAAAATCGCTCACCCCTACGCAGGTCGATGAACTGCTCGAACTGCCGTTGCGCGAGCCAACCCCCGAGCGCCTGCGCGACAAGGCCATGCTTGAGCTATTGTATGCGACGGGCATGCGCGTGAGCGAGCTGGTGGCATTGAACCTGCGCGACCTGAATATGGAATCTGAAAGTGTGCGCTGTGTTGGCAAGGGTGGGCGCGAGCGCATTTTGCCGATTAGTGGCTCCACAACCACGGCACTCGAAGAGTACCTGGATATTGCTCGTACTCAGCTGGCCCGCAGCTCGGCGCAAAAGACCGAGGCGCTGTTCCTCAATCATCGCGGCAAACGGCTCACCCGCCAGGGCTTCTGGCTCATTCTCAAAGGCTATGCCGAAGCACTGGGTATCGGCGACCTGACGCCCCACACATTGCGGCACTCGTTTGCAACGCATATGCTCAATAGCGGTGCCGATATTCGTTCGGTGCAGGCGCTGTTGGGGCACGCCTCAATTTCTACCACCCAGATCTACACCCAGCTTAACCAGGCTGGCGAGGTGCGGCACTCGGTAGCCAGCCCCAGCAACGCCGAGCTTGAACCAGCAACGAGTATACAGATTGAAGATGAAGTTGTTGCCGAAGATTAAGCATTTGCTCACTTCCAAGTATATGCACGCAGCAGCGATTGCTTGCACATCATGCTATAATTCCTGCTAACGGACATTCGGGAACGACGGGAACCCACGCACGTCCGCAAAAGGAGGAGCATCATGGGCGATAAAAGTCCGAAAAACACCTCGAAGCAAAGCAAGCAAAAAGAGGCGAAGAAAACCAAAAAGTAGGCTTCGGGTTTAGCTCCAATCTTGGCTAAGGGCAACAGCGAGTAATAACGCTGCTGCCCTTTTCTTATAGCATGTGAACTAACAGGTTTTCCTGTAATGGAAACCCCATATCCAAAAGGCTATTGGCCAACATACCGCAGGCAGCCATCCTCGCACCTTCGCCCGGGCGTTGACAGGCACCGGGCCTGCTGCTACAATCCGCGCCGCTCACTCTACACATAGGGAAGTAAGGTTAACCTATGCCATATGCTCTCAGCTTGCGGGCGATGTACTGCTTGTTTGGGCTAGCCTTAGCCCTCGCGCTGGCGGCCTGCGCCCCACCACAGCCCAGCTCGCCACGCCCCACCGCTGCTACAATTATTGATATTACGCCCGCCCCTACGCAGAATATCGATGCAACAGCCACCGCCTATGCGGTACTGCTTATTCCCACACCAACACCGGCGGGCCTGTACGTGGTGCAGCCCGACGATACGCTTAGCAAGCTCGCCGAAGATTTTGGCACGACTGTCGAAGAGCTGATGGCGGCGAATAACTTGACTGACCCCAACGCGATTCAGGCCGGTCAAACCCTGCTTATCCCTTCGCTGATCAGCGGCACGCTTACCCTTGAAACACCCGCGCCATTGCCCACTGCCACGGTCGTCATATCGGGTACCGCCACTCCAACGCTATCATCGCCTTAGGAACAGCGCGCATATGCCCGACGCGCTCGGCATACGCAGAAAGAGCATCATGATGGAACCTACAACCAAACAGCCGCGTGCAGTGCTGTGGGATATGGATGGAACCTTACTCGACTCAGCCGAATATCACTGGATTGCCTGGCGCGAGGTGATGGCCCATGAGGGTGTGGCGCTCACACACGAGCGCTTTGTTGCCTCGTTTGGGCAGCGCAACGATACGATTCTGCGCGAGTGGCTCGGCGAAACGCTGCCCCTGGCGGAGATGGCGCGTATCAGCGATGCCAAAGAGCAGCGCTACCGCGAGCTTGTGCGCGAGCGCGGTGTACAGCTGCTGCCCGGTGTAGAAGCCTGGCTGCTACGCCTGCGTGATGCTGGCTGGCGTCAGGCGATCGCCTCGGCTGCGCCGCGCGCTAACGTTGAGGCGATTATGGAAGCACTGGGAATTGCGGCATTCTTCGCAGCGATTACGAGCGCTGAGGATGTGCAGCGTGGCAAGCCCGACCCGCAGGTATTTCTGCTTGCTGCCGAGCGCCTGGGGGTAGCGCCCGCACGCTGCGTTGTGGTGGAAGATGCCCCTGCCGGGCTTGAAGGTGCGCGGCGCGGTGGCATGCACGCAATTGGGGTGCGATCATCCCACACCAATCTTCAGGCTGACATTGTTGTCGATACGCTAGCCGCCCTCGACAGCGATGCGTTTGCCCGGCTGATCACGGAGAGTGGGCGATAACAACGGTCTCTATTTCTCGTCTGGGCTATTAAGTGTATACGTAAAATCGTAGAAGTGCTGTCCATTCGTTATCGTAATCGCCATACCCCCAGTTATTCCGACTAGCTCGTCAGTACCCGAATTGGGTGCAACTGTTATGGTGAGACTCTGCGTGGTGGGTGTCATCGTGCCTTGATGCACCAGCACAAAGCTGCCACTACGCCCACCCAGCGTACCTGTCACCCGCTCGATTGCGACATATACTGCCGAACCTGCATCATTGCTCGCGCTGAGCATTTCGCCGGTACTGGTTGCGCTCAGTTCGCCGGCAAAACGCTTCGCGATCGCCATACGCCCGAGCGTGCTCCCTTCGGTTGCATCTTGAAATTGTGGCTCTAAATGCACGTCGAATGTACCACGCGCTTGCATCGACATATTGCTATTCTCCTCTCACAATAGCTTCTCACCGCACCAAAACGCACCACAGTATAGCACATGCGAGCGAATAATCGGAATTGAAAATGACTGCATTTTCTCAGCCGGGCGCTCTTCAAATCACGGCATATCGCCGCTACCAAAGCCAATCTTGGAAACGATACCATGCGCCCACGAGCGGTAAAAACCAGGGCCGCCCATCGTAAAGCCCAAGCGGTGCGCCGGGGAACGGCAGCCCAGCAAACGGGTTGGTGAAAGGCGCGCCAGCCAGGCACGCGCCGAGCTGCATCCCAAGGTAGGTCGCCATTGCCACTCCGTGCCCGGCATAGCCGAGTGCATAATACATCCCATCGCGCTGGCCGGTGTGTGGCATAAGATCAAACGCAACATCAAGCGTACCACCCCAGGCATATTCAATTGGCGCACCGTGCAGCTGTGGAAATACCTGCGCCATTGCGCGCTGTAGCACGGCAGCACTTTCGCGCACCATCTGGGGCGTCTCGGGGAAGAAGCGAGCGCGACCGCCGAACAACATGCGCCGATCGGGGGTGAGCCGAAAATAGTGCAGGAGATGGCGGGTATCGAACGCCATACGATTGTGCGGCAATAGCTCACGCGCAACTCGCTCAGGCAACGGTGCCGTGGCAATAATGTACGATCCTAGCGGCACAATCTTGCGCTGCAACCGCGCAGACTCGCGGCCAGTATAGGCACCACTCGCGACGAGTACCGCCCCCGCCTGCACCACGCCGCGCCCAGTATTGATCTGCCAGCCGCGGCCATTACGCGCAATATAGGTTGCATGGCTATGCTCAAAGATCTGCGCACCGGCACGAATAGCCGCCAACCCCAGCCCGGCGATATAGCGCGCCGGGTTGATGCCCGCACTGGTTATGTCGAGTAGACCGCCATAATATGCTGCCGAGCCTATTTCGCTGCGCAGATCGCCTGGGCCTAACACGCGCGTTTCGTGGCCGAACTCGCGATGAAGCAGTGCCGCTTCGGTCGCAAATGCGCGCGCATGGGCGGGCTTAACGGCCAGCAGCACATGACCCGAGCGCTGAAAATCACAGGCGATGGCATCCTCGTGCACGAGCTGCTCGACGCAATCAATCGCAGCTAGCGATGCAGCAAACATGCGCTGCGCCGCCGCCCGGCCATAGCGCGCCACCAGCTGGGTTGCGTCGAGCTTCAAGCCAGTAAGCACCATCCCACCATTACGCGAGCTTGCCCCCCAACCAATTGTCTGCGCCTCAAGCACAATCACATTTGCACCAGCCTCCGCTAGCGTGCGCGCCGCCGCCAGCCCGGTGTAGCCCGCGCCAATAATCACGACATCGGCGCGCGTAGGCAGGGAACGGCCATTATCGAGCTGCGGGAAAACCACGCCTTCGCGCCATACCGGGTATTCTCTCAGCATTAGTGCCTCATCCTCATAAAACTGCCTGCTTCATGTACCAGCATTGACCACTATTACAGCTTGCAGTACAATATCTGGCACATCTGTGCGTTGCCAATACGGCAGCGTACCAGGCCAAACGGTAGTGTAACGAAGAGCCACCCGCGTGCCAAAACTCAATCGCCCGACTGCGATCATCATAGCAGCATTCCTGGTGCTGCTGTTCACCACTAGCCCGGCGTGGCCGCCCCAGCCTGCGCATCCCCAGGCTGCCGCCGCAGGCGCGGCGCTTGCCACACCCGGGCAGGCAACTGTGCCTACCGGGTTACAGCGCGCCACAGCCACACCACCGCTCATTACATTGGCAGTGCCAACCCCCGCCCCACCAACACCCACGCCGCTTGTGCTGCCGACCACCGGCGCACCCAGCACCGCCCTCGGCAATACGCTCGATGGATATCTAAAGCAGCTGGTGCAGGCCGGGCTATTCCAGGGTGCGGTGCTGGTGGCGCACTCCGGCCAGGTCGTGCTCGACCAGGGCTATGGCCTCGCCGATGCCGCGCACAAACTGCCAAATACACCCCAAACCCGCTTCCAGATCGCGTCGATGACAAAGCAGTTTACGGCACTGGCAGCCCTGCAATTAGTCGCGCGCGACCAGCTCGCTCTCGACGCTTCGGTGTGTACCTACCTCGACGATTGCCCAGCCGCCTGGAAACCGGTCATCATCAGGCAGCTGCTGAACCACACCTCAGGCCTGCCCAATTATACCGATCTCGCGTCATTCAACACCACCCAGACGCGCCCGGCAACCCCTACCGAGCTGATTGCGACGATTCGTGATCTGCCACTGATCTTCACGCCGGGCAGCACCTATATGTACGAAAATACCGACTACGTCCTGCTGGGCATGATCATCGAGCGCGTCTCGGGTATGAGTTATGGCGATTTCTTGCAGCTACATATTTTCGCGCCGCTGGGGATGGACAACACCGGTGCCGCCGACACCGCCCCACCCGCGCCAAACCAGGCGCTGGGCTACAGTACACCTGGCGAGCTGGCACCAATCCTGCACCCAACCACGCTTTTCTCAGCAGGGGGAATTCATTCTACCGTCGAAGATATGTATCGCTGGGATCAGGCACTCTATACGAACCAGCTATTACCCCAAGAGCTGCGCGATCAGCTGTGGACGCCAGGCATGGGCGCGTATGGCTACGGCTGGCGCATTAGCACCCGCAGTGGCCACCGCATGATCAGCCATGCGGGCCTGATGGATGGCTTCGCGGGCATGATTGCGCGCTTCCCCGACGACCGCCTGACGGTGATTGTGCTGGGCAATATGTCTGCTGCCGACCCGGAGGGCATCGCTGGCTACCTTGCCGACCTGGTGTTCCAATCGACCTGAACTATTCCTCCTGCGCAAGCGTTTCGGCATCGAGGATGGTATAGATATACCCTTGTTCTGCCAGAAAAAGCTGGCGGTTGTGCGCAAACTCAAGCTCGGGTGTATCGCGCGTAACCAGGGTGTAGAAGCTAGCCGCGCCGCCGGGCTTTGGCCGCAGCACGCGCCCCAAGCGCTGCGCCTCTTCCTGGCGCGAGCCAAACGCCCCCGATACCTGAATCAGCAGCTCGGCGTCGGGCAGATCGAGCGCGAAATTCCCAACCTTCGAAATCACTAGCACCGGCATATCGCCCTGCCGAAATGCCGCAAACAGGCGCTCGCGCTCACGCTGCGGCATCTTCCCGCTAACCAGCGGAACCGCAAGGTTATCGGCAATGTATTGCAGCTGGGCCAGGTATTGCCCAATAATCAGCGTAGGCGCGCCCGGGTGAAGCGCCATTATTGTGCGCAGCAGCGGCAGCTTGCGCGGGTTCTCGGCGGCAATGCGGTACATCTCGCGCGGCTCGGCGCGGGCAAATGCTGCACGCTCGGCCTGAGGCAGCCCTACGCGCACCTCAACACAGTGCGCAGCAGCGATCCAGCCCGGTGCCTCTAGCTCGCGCCACGGTGCTTCGTATTTCTTGGGGCCAATCAGTGAAAAAACATCGGCCTCGCGTCCATCTTCGCGCACCAGCGTTGCGGTAAGCCCCAGCCGTCGCCGCGCCTGAATAGCGGCAGTCGCGCGAAACACGGGCGCGGGCAAGGCATGCACCTCATCATAGATGATCAAGCCCCAATCGCGCGCGCTAAACAGGCGCAGATGTGGCAGTGCATTGCCTGCATCGCCCCGGTAGGTCAGCATCTGGTAGGTGGAAAGTGTGATTGGCGCAATGCCCTTGTGTGCGCCCGTATACTCGGCGACTTGCTCGGGCTGGGCGGTGGTGCGCGCCAGAATTTCGCGCCGCCACTGATTTACCGACGTGCGGTTCGTGGTGAGCACCAGCGTCGATTGGCCGATCAGCGCCATTGCCACCAGCCCGACCAGCGTTTTGCCTGCGCCAGGCGGCAGCACCACGACCCCGGAGCCGCCGCGTGCCGTCCCGCCAACATAAAAAGCCTCGGCGGCGGCGCGCTGATACTCACGTACCTGCGTGGTTTCGCTGCGTAATGCTAACGGTAGCGCCTCGCCCTCCTGGTACCCGGCCAAATCTTCAACCGGCCAGCCAGCCGCCAGCAACGCCTGTTTGAGCGGCCCACGGCAGGCAGTGGGCACCGCGTAGGTATTTGCATCAATCGGCGCGCCAAGCAGCGCGGCCACCTCATGCCGTGCAACAAGCTCGCTCAATAGCACCGAGTCGTCAGCACTGAGCGACAGTGCGCCATCTGCACCACCGAGCCGCAATCGCCCCCAGCGGCCTGCCAGCTCGCGCAGCTCATCAACAAGGTTGGGCGGCAAGGCGTAGCGCGAGAACGCCTCAACCTGGGTAATCAGGTCTTCGACGTGTAGGCCAGCAGCGGCGGCGCTCCACAGCGAGAGTGGGGTAATGCGATAAGTATGCAGAAACTCGGGGCTTTTCGCTAGCTCGGCGAAGGGTGCGATCGCGGCGCGTGCTTCGGCGAAGCGGGCATGCTGCGTTTCCAGCAACAGAGTGCGATCGGGCTGCACAATCAGTGGCCTGGTTGGGTCGTAGGTCGTCATTGCGCCATTGTACCTGCGATGCGGCAGCCACGCAAAACCGGCTCCATCTTGAGGTGGAGGAAAATACACCTTGCGACCGATAGGGACATGCGCTAATTGCAGTGATACGGCCTGTATAATGCCGAACACGCAGTGCGCCATTGGTGGCTGCCGATAGTGACCGATGGGGCTGGCATGGATACGATGCGCGGGTTTTTCCAGGCCAAGACACTTGAGCAACGCAATGTGCGGAATGTCCTCATCGACGGAATCGGCGTGGGGATTGTGTCGGGAGTCGCTACATTCCTCTCGGTATTCCTGGTGCGGCTGGGGGCTTCATCGTTTCTGGTCGGGCTACTCACCGCGATGCCCGCGCTTACCGGTATTGTGCTCGCCTTGCCGGTGGGGCGGCTGCTCGAACGCCAGCGCAACATTGTGCCGTGGTATTCGCGCGCGCGGGTATGGGTGCTTGGTTCGTATGCAATCACCGGGTTAATGCCATTTCTGTTCCCACTATCCCGGGTTCCTATCCCAATCATTATTATCTGGGCGATTGCCACAGTGCCGCAAACAATTGTGAATGTGGCCTTCACGATTGTGATGGGGGCAGTGGCTGGCCCCAACCGCCGCTACTACCTGATGAGTCGGCGCTGGTCGGTATTGGGTATTACCACAGCGGCGACGGTGGCGCTAGCGGGCTGGGCGCTTGATCAGCTGGCCTTCCCGCTTAACTACCAGCTCGTTTTTATTGGCTCGTTTGTGGGCGGGCTGCTGAGCTTTATTTTCTCCAGCCAGATCAGCATCCCCGATAACGACCCGGCTGAAGCGCATGAGCCAGCAGCGCAGGGCTGGCGTGCCCAGCTGCGCGAAGGCATAGCGGCCCTGCGCGAAAACGCGCCATACAGCCGCTTTCTGCTCAGCCAGTTTGTGTTTCGCTGTGGCATTACCCTGGCCCTACCGATCTTTCCGCTGTACTGGGTACGCGAGCTGCACGCCTCGGATGCCTGGATCGGCCTGATCAACACCGTTAACAGCGGGGTGTTGCTCGTGGCGTATTTCCTCTGGTCGAATATGTCGCGGCGGCGCGGGGCCACCCTCGTGCTGCGGATATGCGCCTTCGGGCTGGTGCTCTACCCATTGCTGGCCGGGCTTACCCACAGCGTCACGCCGCAGCCGGTGTATGCGGGCATGGGCGGCATTTTTATGGCCGGTATCGACCTGGTGCTGTTCGATATGCTGCTGCGCACCTGCCCACCGCGCCACGCGGCATCGTATATTGCGCTATACCAGCTCACAACCTATGTGGCAACGTTTGTGTCGCCACTGATTGGCACCACCATCGCCGATAGCATTGGGGCGGCACCGGCACTGTTTGCCGCAGCGGGTCTACGGCTGGCTGGCGCGGCGCTGTTTGTGCTGCTGCGGGTGGGCGAACGTGCGCAGAGCGAGGCTGAAGTACTGCAATCCGGCGCATAATGCATGAAGCGCGTCTTTCACCTGCCAGCGCTGGGCCGCATATAGTCCGCGCATCCCGCGCAGGTGAGGCAATCGAGTATAATGGTGGTATGCCAGAAACCCAGCCCACGACAATCACCATCGATGGTGTAACCCTCACGCTCCTCGTTGAGCGGAAGCGCGTGAAGCATATTAACGCCCGGCTGCGCGGCAATACGCTGGCAGTGAGCGCTCCCATGCACACGCCACAAGCAACCCTTGATCAGGTTGTTCCCGATTTAGCTCGCCGACTGGTACGGCGAGTGCGCCAGCGCCAGCTCAATGCCGATGATGAAGCGCTTGCGCTGGTGCAACGGGTAGCAGCACGCTTCCCTACACGCCCTGTCGTCGATGCAGTACAATTCGTTACCACGCAGCAGGCGCGCTGGGGCAGCTATAGCGCAGCTACGCGCACCATTCGGCTGAATGCGGCGCTGCGCGAAATGCCGCGCTGGGTGCTTGAGGCAGTTGTAGCCCATGAGCTAACGCACGTATTTCATCTAAACCATGGCCCAAAGTTTTGGAAGCTCCTGCGCCAGGTGTACCCCGAGGCCGATCGCGCCGATGCGTTTTTGGCAGGCGTGAGCTGGCTCGGCCACCGCTGGGAGCAGCTACCGCCCGTCGAGCGCGCGCTCCTCACGCATTCGAGCGGCTACCTTGATGATTCAGACAATTCGGCATAAGATCACAGGTTAGGAACGTAACTACCCGGCGCACGCCGCGCCACTGCGGCACCAAATCTGAAGGAGTCCGCCCGTTATGAGTGATACAAGCCCGACCAACCCACTGCGGGCAGGCATGCGCATGCAGCGCACGCCCGAGCCTTGCACCGTGGTTATTTTTGGTGCAACTGGCGACTTAACCCACCGTAAGCTGGTGCCAGCGCTTTACAACTTGCAGCGCGAGCGGCTACTGCCGCCGGGCTTCAGTGTGGTGGGCTTCGCACGGCGCGATTGGAGCGACGATTTCTTCCGCGATTCGCTGCTGAAGGATGCCAAGGAATTCTCACGCAGCGGCATTGACCCCAATTTATGGGGGAGCTTTGCCGAAGGGATGAGCTACATTCAAGCGTCGTTCGACGACCCGGCGGGCTACGCTGCGCTGGCCGTGCGCCTGCGCGAGCTGGATGAACAGCGTGGCGCCAGCGGCAACCGCCTGTTCTATCTCTCAACTCCGCCGGAATCATACGCCACGATTATTCAGCAGCTGGGTGCCGCCGGGTTAGCCCGCTCGCCGGGCAATGGCTGGACACGCATTATCATCGAGAAGCCGTTTGGGCGCGATTTAACCAGCGCCCGCGCGCTCAACGCCGAGGTGCATAACGTCTTCGACGAGCAGCAGGTGTACCGTATCGACCATTACCTGGGCAAAGAAACCGTGCAGAACATTTTAGTTTTTCGCTTTGCAAACGGTATTTTCGAGCCTTTATGGGATCGGCGGTATGTCGATCATGTCCAGATCACCGTGGCCGAAACCGTTGGTCTGGAAGGGCGCGGCGGCTACTACGAGCACGCCGGTGCCATGCGCGATATGGTGCAAAACCACCTGATGCAGCTGCTTACGCTCACAGCCATGGAGCCGCCCATCGGCTACCGTGCCGATGCGGTGCGTGATGAAAAGGTTAAAGTGCTGCGCGCTATTCGCCCGATGCCTCCCGAGCAGGTTGATCAGCATACGGTGCGCGGCCAGTATGGGCCAGGCACGGTGGCCGGGCAGGCGGTACCTGGGTATCGCGAAGAGCCTGGCGTCGCCGCCGATTCAATGACTGAAACCTACGTCGCGCTTCGCTTCTTTATCGACAACTGGCGCTGGGCCGGGGTGCCATTTTTACTCCGCACCGGCAAGCGCCTGCCCAAGCGCGTGAGCGAAATTGCGATTCAGTTCCGCTCGGCACCGCTGATGCTATTCGACGATGGGCCGCTCAGCGACATTGAGCCAAATGTGCTGGCGATGCAGGTGCAGCCCGATGAAGGCATTACGCTGCGCTTCGATTCGAAAGTGCCGGGGCAGGCCAACCAGATCCGCCCGGTGACAATGGACTTCCGCTACAATGCTGCATTTGGCGTCGAATCACCTGAGGCGTATGAGCGGCTGCTGCTCGATGCCATGCTGGGCGACTCAACCCTCTTTACGCGCAGCGATGAGGTCGAAGCGTCGTGGTCGCTGATTACACCAATTCATCAGGGCTGGGCTCAGGATGCGCCACCACCCTTCCCAAATTACGAGGCAGGAACCTGGGGACCAAAAGCTGCCGACATGCTCCTGGGTAAGGAGTGGCGTAGCTGGCGGCGGCTCTGAGGCCAGGCGCAGGCATAGTGCCGCACCGCCCGATATACAGAGGGAGCAGACACCACTATGTGGATACTTGCTGATGTTGCCGTCGGCCCAACAATTGTGTTCGGCGGGCTATTCGCCGGGCTGTTACTCCTCATCCCGATCATCCTGGTCGAAGCCGTAGTAATGTGGCGGATGAAATGGGGGTCATTCCGCCTGGCGTTGCTTGATTCAACGATCGCGAACATCATCTCCACCCTAATTGGCGTCGCTGCAACGTTCCTGTTCTACAATGCTGCGTATGGCTGCGAGATAACTATGAGCGCCGACCAAACGCAGCGCGCCGAAACCTGCGGGTTTGCCATTTCGCCGCTGCTATGGCTGGTGCTCGCCGCAATCGCATCAATTATTATCGAAGGTGTTGTACTCTACTATTACCGCAAATTACCGGCACGCATCACCTGGGATGCCGTGATCGCCGCGAATGTGGTAAGCTATGGCTTACTCATCATTGGGTCGGTCGTTCTGGCGATGAATTTCTCCTGAGTATCCGGCGAGTACGCGCATAAAGGCAGACGCAATGGATAAACGCCTCGCGCTTCCGCTCACACTTGGGCTAGCCCACGGCGCCGCCGACGGCACCGCCGGGCTGCTGCTGGGCGGGCTTGCGCCACGCGTACCACTAACGCAGGTTGCCATGCTTGTGTTGCTGTACAATGTGCTGGCGTTTGGCGCGCAACCACTGGCCGGGTTACTGACCGACCAGGTAAGAAAGCCGCTTGCAGCTGCGTTAGCTGGGCTGGCGCTGCTGGCTGGCGCGCTGGTAGCAGGCGGTGCCTGGCCACAGCTCGCGATTGTGCTGGCTGGCCTGGGTTCCGCCGCCTTCCATGTTGGTGGCGGCGCGCTGGCGCTGTGCGCAACCCAGGGGCGGGCCAGCGGGCCAGGGCTGTTCGCCGCGCCAGGGGTTGTGGGCCTGGCAGCGGGCGGCGCACTCGCAGCCGCTGGGTACCGCGCCGCGTGGCTCTTTCTTGCGCTCCTGATCATACTGGCGGGTATAATTGCCTGGCAGCGCCTGCCACAGCTGCCCTACCCAGCTGCGGCCGCCCACGCGCCTGCCGCAACCACACCTGCCGCGTTCGAGCCGCACGATATTGTGATGCTCGTACTGCTGGCGGCGATTGCCCTGCGCTCGGCTGTATGGAGCAGCCTGCAATTTGTGTCGGCAGGCCGCTATGATCTGCTGCTGGCGCTGGCGCTGGCGGCGGCGCTGGGCAAAATCCTGGGCGGCGTACTGGCCGACTGGGTGGGCTGGCAGCGCTGGGCGGTGGGTGCACTGCTCGCAGCGACCACATTGCTAGCGTTTGGGAATCAGAATCTGGTTGCGCTGCTGACTGGCGTGGCATTGCTACAGTCGGCAACGCCGGTGGGGCTGGCGCTGGCGGCGCGTCTGGCACCCGAGCGGCCCGCCACTGCTGCCGGGCTAACGCTTGGGCTAGCAGTCGCCATTGGCGGACTACCGCAGCTTGGCGGCTTCGGCGCAGCATTAAGCAGTCCGATCGGGATTGCTGGCACCTTACTGGCGGCAGCACTGGCTATCTGGTGGGCGTTCAGCACATATACGCGCGCGCCAGTCCTTACCAATGCCCACTATCCCTCCGCGAGGCAGCTATGACAAATATCCTTACCGCAACGCCACTGGGTGCGCCCACGCCGATCGATGCACGTTCGATAGAGCGCGAACTTAATGCACTGTGGCAAGAAACGACTGACAATAAATCGCCCGACCAGCGCCATCAAGTTAGCCGCACACGCGTATTAAACTTGATAGTCGTAACACGCAGTGCTGCTGCCGCTGAACGAGCGACTGAGGTTGCAGCAAAGCTCACGCTACGCCATCCGCACCGCGCGATTGTGGTGAATGCCCTACCCCAGGATCCTGGCGACAGCCTGGAAGCATGGGTACAGGCGCATTGCCTGCTGCCGATTCATGGTCGCCCGCGCGTCTGTGGCGAACAGATTACGATAGTAGCGCGTGGCCCGGCAGTTGAGCGTGTACCAAACACACTGTTGCCGCTGCTCGTGCCCGATGTGCCAGTGATGCTATGGTGGATGGCAGGTGCGCCGTTCGACGACCTGCGTTTCGCCAAGTTTGGCGACCTGATCGACCGGGTGGTTGTGGATAGCGCTACCTTCGATGCACCCGAAACAACCCTGGCAAAAATGGCGGCGCTCACCGCTCAGGGCACACGCATCAGCGATCTCTCGTGGAGTCGGCTGACGCCCTGGCGTGAACTAGCGGCCCAGTTCTTCGACGCGCCCGCCCAGGTACCGCACCTGTACGAGCTAACTAGCGTGACGGTTGATTACGAAGCCCAGGTAGCGCCCGGCGATCGCAGCCAGGCATTGCTGCTGGTTGGCTGGCTAGCCGCACGCCTCGGCTGGCAAGTTGCCGCCCCGCTCACCAGCGATCGCGGCAACTCTACGGTGCAGCTCAAGCGCACAGATGGCAGCCTGGTGCAGGTAACACTACGCCCGGCCCCAATGCAAGACGACGCGCTCGACCGCCTGGCAATGCTGACGCTCACCAGCCCACAGGCAACCTTCTCGGTAGCGCGCGACCCCGCACCCGACTGCGCAATGACACGCGCGGAGGTGGCAGGCATGTCGCCTCTCGAGCGGCGCGTGCGGCTCGAACAGCTCGATGAGGCCGGGCTGCTTAGCGAAGAGCTACGCTTATTGGGCCAGGATATAACCTATGCGGGCGCAGTACGAATGGCAGCCGCACTGTTAGGGGCGACGGAGTAGCGCTATAGGTTATACGTAAGGAGAAGCCAGAAGCAACCCACTGAGCTTCATGCAGGAACAAGGGCTAAATGCAAAAACAAGGCTGTAGCCTGGCTTCAGAATGCGCCAATGACCAGCCCAAACATCTTGATCGCCGCGAGCAAGCATAGTAGTGCAATCAGCGCTACCGGCCCCCACACACCCAGCAGCGTCAACGCACGCTCGGCCGGGCCAGGTTGGTCGGGCCGAAAGCCTGGTACGACCTGTGCCTGAGTGGCATTTGCGCCACCAAAAATCGTGAGTGCGCCAATAGCTATAAAGGCAATGGCGGCACCAAGCAAAATCAACGCCCCGAGTATCATCATGGTGCTACTCCTGTACACAATATATTGTGATTACTTGTACGCTACTACCGATTGGCGCACAACCAATTCGCATGGCAAAACCTTATGAATAACGTCGCGCTCCTGTTGCAGCGCAGCCACCAGCACCTCTGCTGCCAGAATGCCTTTCGCCTCAACCGGCTGGCGCACTGTTGTAAGGCCGGGGCTAACATACTGTGCATCGGGCACATCATCAAAGCCAACGATTGACAGATCGTGCGGCAACTGCAGGCCGCAGGCTTTCGCGGCATCAATCGCACCAATCGCAATAATATCGCTCATCGCTACTAATGCGGTGGGCTGAATTGGTGTTTGCCAGAGGCGTGCAAATGCAGCTTGGCCGCCTTCCCAGCTCGAAGGAACTTCGACTAATTGAATACGCTCGTCGTCCAGCGTCAGGCCATATGCAGCGAGCGCCGCACGGTATCCATCGAGGCGAGCCGCTAGCGTGCCGGTATATGCTGTTATATGCCCGGCTTTCCCCGATTCAAATGCCACAATCGCGATGCGACGATGGCCGTGGGCCAGCACATACTCCATTGCCATCTGCGCGCCGCCGCGATCATCAATATTGACGCTTGGCACATCGTCGGGCGCATCACTATCGACTAACACAAACGGCTTATAGCGGCGGCGCATCAGCTGTACCTCGCCGCGATCTACTTCAAGGCCCAACACAACAAAGCCATCGACCGTCGCGTGCGGAATGGCCTTCATCATCGAACCCCACAATGGCGGAACCAGCATCAACGTTAGCCCGGCGCGCCCGCACACCTGCCCAAGCCCGCGAATGAACTGCGTATAAAATGGGTTGGCCAGCGCCGTTGCAATATCCTGGGGTAGCAACAGCCCCAACGCATTTGTGCGCCGGGTCGTCATGCTGCGTGCAATTGGGTCGGGTGTGTAGCCCAGGCGCTCAGCGATATCGCGGATGTGGCGCACCGTGGCAGGTGCCAGCTGCGTGGGAGCATTGAACGCAAACGACACGGCAGTTTTCGAAACGCCAGCTTCTTTCGCAATTTGTGAGATCGTGACTTTTGCCATATTGCTCCTCGCCGCGCCATTATAACACGACCCACCATCACAGCTCTGGCGCGGCTAGCTTCCGATATTCCATAGCATATTGAACATTTTAGGACTTGATCACTATGATATGATGACATTGCCCGCATAATCTGATAAGGAACTGCTAGCAAAAGCGCTGCCCGATCTGGCCTTATCGTGTAGTGTAGGTCGCAGCCTTACGCTATACCCTAATATATATGCATAACTCGCGCTTCGTTTCGGCTGTGTTGGCAGGTGCATATGTGCTATGTTTGTGGGCAGCGGCAACTGCCAATGCCGCGCAGTATCACCGTGAAACCACGCAGCCCCGCCCGATTATATCGCTGATAGCTGCTATATCAACACCTACACGAACCCCTACTCCCATTAATCTAGGCAATTTTGTATGGAATGACCTCGATGCTGATGGCGTGCAAGATGCTGGGGAGCCAGGGCTAGCGGGCATAACCGTGCAGCTGTGGAATAGCTTAAAAACGCAGCTCATTGCTAGCACTACCACTAATGCGAACGGAAACTATACCCTTGTAGCCCCAACCCCCGGCGATTATCGCATTCGTGTGATACTTGCGCAGGTTTTAGACCAATTTTCTCCTCTTGATATCGGAGCCGACACCACCGATAGCGATATCAATCCATCTGGTGCCAGTTTCGGCTTCACCAACATTATTACGATCGCCTCAAACGTTATTAGTATCAGCAGTATTGATGCGGGAATTATCGTGTTTCGGCCACCTACGGCTACACGCACACCTACGCCAATTAATATTGGAAACCTGGTGTGGAACGACACAAATGCAAACGGCAGTAAAGATGCCTCAGAAGTTGGCCTCAATGGCATTACTGTGCAGTTATGGAATAGCACAAAAACGCAGCTTATTGCCAGTACCTCTACCAACCTCAATGGTAACTATACGGTTGTTGCGCCTGTTCCTGGCGATTACCGGGTACGGGTTGTGCTTCCGTTAGGGGCCGCCTTCGCCCCCAAAAATATTGGCAGCGACCTGACCGACAGTGATATAAACCCAACAGGCATCGATACAGGCTTTACCGACATTTTTACCATTGCGTCAAACGTCATCAGCATTTCATCCATCGATGCGGGATTGATCAGTGTGCCAGCTACCCCAACACTTACGAACACCCCAACCCGTACCAATACGCCAACCACAACGCCTACATCCACGCTTGCTCCAACACCTGCCCTCACACCAATGATCTATCTACCGCTTTCACGCACATAGTTCCCATACCATAGCAGAAGAGACGCAGGGACTGAGCCATGCGCCTCTTCATCGGCTAGGGTAGATTGTAAAGGCAAACTACCGCCGCGCCATGGGTAAATACACCGGGTTAAGCGCCGAGCTATAGTCGATTGGCATGTCGGTGCCGTTGACGATGCCCAGCCGATTGGTGCTGGCATAAATCTGTGGCGTGATACCAGGGAACACCGTGCCAAGTTTACCATTGCCCAGGCGGCGCACAACGATCTCACTCAGCACTTTGCGGAAATCGGTGGTGATCTTCAAATCTTCATGCTGATCAAGATTTTCGTCTTGCAGGCCCGGCCAGGTGCCATAGACTTTGCCACCATTTACCTGCCCGCCAAGCACAAGCATCACATTGCCGTGGCCGTGGTCGGTACCATTGCTCAGGTTTTTGCCCAGGCGACGCCCAAATTCGCTCATCACCACTACCGTCAGCTTCGATTGATGGGCTGGCAGGTCGTTGTAGAACGCCTGGAGGCCCTGCGATAAAGTTGCAGCAAGCTGGTTAAACGGCCCCCAGCTATCGTTCACGCCTTCACTCTCGTGGTGATCCCAGCCGCCTAGATCAACGGTTGCAATGCGTAGCCCCACATTCAGCTTAATCATCTGCGCCACCGTCTGAAGCGAGTCGCCAAAATCGCCGTCCGGGTAGCTCGTAGTGGGGGTATAGGCCGTTGTACCGCTCAGTGCGCGGATCGTTTCAATCGTGCGTTTCCCGGCAGCTAACACCGGATCGCCGCCAGTGTAGAATGTTTGCGCTGTATTGAGCATTGCATCCTTATAGCGTGGATCGGGATTGTTGGTATAGTGCCAGCCGCCGCTCAAGCGATAGCTGCGAGTATCGTTCATTGCAACCGCATCAGGCTCGCCCAGCAGCGATATCGGCGCTGCCGCCGCCGCCGCGAGTGTTGGCAGGGTACCATCGGGATGCACACATTGGAGGTGGCGCGTAAGCCAGCCGCTCGACATATTCTTGTTCCCGGGCGTGCCGCGCTCAATATAATCCATCGCATCGAAATGGCTGCGGGTATCGTTATCGAGGCCACAGGCATGCACAATTGCTAAATGCCCCTGGTCGTACAGCTCCTTGAGCGGGGCAGCCTGAGGGTGCAGGCCGATACTACTATCGAAGGTACTGTTATTTGGGGCCAGGTCGAGCGCGCCACTGACCGCCAGCCCGCCATTGCTCGGGTCGCCGCGCTTCGCAACATAGATCGGGTTATCGTAAGGCGTTACCAGGCTCAGGCCGTCGCAGCCGCCGCGTAAAAACACCATCACCAGAATATCATCGGTGGTGGCAGCAGGCCCGGCGGCGTGTGGGTTCGCAAAGATCAAGTTGCCTACCCGCCCGCCCGCCATCGACGCGATTGCGGCACTACAGCCCATCAGGAATTGACGTCGCGATGTCACGGCATATGCTCCTTCCGTTATTAGCGTCGCTGGAAATCGGGCGTTATGGCGATAAGCTGCACCAGCGCTTCAATCCGCTCGGTAATAAGATCGGCGGTATTCGGCTCGCCATTCATCGGTTTGGGTGGCTGGTTTGGGTCGCCGCCCTGGGCAACCTGCGCCAGGAAGTGAATTAGCTCGGTGCGTACACCCGGTGTAATGCTATAGCCACACAGGCGACTGATCCAATAATCGGTAATCTGAATACAGGTACCGCCTGGCACCGCCGCATCAGTCTGCGCACGCAGATCTACCGCCATATTCCCACCCCAAGGCTGCACCAGAAGATAGGGCAGGTTCCAGCGGCGTAGCATACCATTAGTGTTCGCCCAGTATGATGCGAGGTCGGGGTAGCCGGTCGGCGTAGGCCATTCAAACAACGGCTGCCCAGCGGCATCGTACTGCCAGAAGAACGACTCCCAGTAATCGCCAGCACTCGGATCGGCCAGCACCTCATCAATTGGCAGATCGGCACCGACCCCGCGTACATACGCCGCTACTAGCTCAAATGGTCGCCGCACCTTCTGGCCGCTGCTCGCGCGGAATTCCCCTGAGAGCAAAATGGTGCGCAGCACGCGCTTGATCTGGTCGGGCGCGCCAATATTCGCCATCCAGGTTGCCACCGCCGCATCAATTAGCGTTTGCGGCGGGGTATCGCTCACCAAACGGCGGCAGAGCTTGGTACACACATGCCGCGCCGTGCCAGGGTGCCCACACAGCAAATCGAAGAGCTGTTCGGCATCCTCAATCCCCTGGTTATATGGAAATTGCACGCCAAGCACGATTTTGAGCGCGTTATCGTGCCAATCGTTATAGAATAGGAATGTGCCATCATCAGGCAGCGGATGCTCCCAATGGCCGTTGTTTAGCGTCCAGCCGCTCAGGCAGCGCGCCGCCTCATACACATCGCGGTCGATATAGCCGCGTACATAGGTCTGGCCGTTATACGTGATAGTGCCCACACTGCCGCGATCGTCGTAGAACTTCAGGTAATTATCCGAACCCAGCGTATGCAGCTCGAACAGCTCGCGCGCATAGTTTTCGTTGCCGCCCTCGCCGCCGCCTGCTTTATTGCTCACATTGTCGAGGTAATACATCATCGCCGCACTCTTAGCAATCTCCTTAACAAAGGTGCGAAAGTTGCCCAAACTGTGCGTGCGAATAATCCGATCATACACCGGAAAGGTGGCGGCAATCACACTGCTAGAATTTGTGTTCACGTTAAAGTGGTTATGCCAGAAATCGGCCATTACCTCGTTGAGCTGGCGTTTGCTATATACAGCGCGAATCCAGGTGGCAACGCGCACCTCATTCGCCGGGCGCACCCGCTCTTGCCAGGCAAGGTATGGTGCCACCCCACGCGCCCGCGGCCAGAGCGCCGTAATATCCTGGCTCAGCGTGTCGAGCGCCAGCGCCTCGTGGCGCGCCGGGTAACTTTTGGTCGGGTCGGGGTCGGTATGCGCATCGTATTGGATTTTCAGCCGGGCGGCTGCGAGTTTTGCGTCGCACATGCTGTCGTTGATCGCCGCCGGGTTCAGCTGCTGCTCGACATAGGCAGCCAGGCGCGCAGTATCGGTGCTACCCAGCGCATTGAAGGCCGCAATATCGCCATTTCGTGGGCCAAAGCCCATGCGGTTCAGTGCCAGCACAGCTAGCGGTGCGTTTGTCGCCGCCGCCGGGGCACTAGTCGCGGCTTGCGAAAAAGCCTGGACTTCAATCACATCGTAGGGCATGAGCACGGCTGCGGTGGTAGCAGCGCTCAGCGCGGTGGTGGTAGCAAGAAAATGGCGTCGAGTGATGGCCATTCCTCACACTCCTTATGTAACAAATTACGTCTCAGGCCAGTGTATTAGCTACCAATAAGGAGCGTCAATAGCACCTAGGTACCATACCTCGCCGCGCACCAACGATGACCTGTCGTGGGCAACCAGCATGCATCAACCGCATCAGAATGCGCAAAAACGCCAACGACGCGATCGCCGACGTTCACAATCTATTCACTTCCGGGGCTATTTGGGTACTAACGGGAAGATAACAATGCTGTGATAATCTTAGTGCTAGCGCTCGGGGCCAGCCGAAATACGGAGCAGCAGCCCAATAATGAGGAAGTTCATGAGGATGGACGAGCCGCCATACGATACAAACGGCAGCGTAATGCCAGTAAGCGGGATCAGGCGCACATTCCCGCCGATAATGATGAAGGTTTGTACCGCTAGAATTGTTGTAAGCCCAACCGCCATTAGCTGCTCGAAGCCTCGAAAGCGATTCGGCACATTCAACGCAATATGAAAGCCACGAAAGATCAGCAGCAGGTAGGCAATGAGCAAAGCAATGGTACCAGCCAGACCCATTTCTTCGCCTATCGCCGTAAAAATGAAATCGGTGTGCGCTGCTGGCACCACTGTAGGGTAACCGCGCCCGAGGCCCGCACCAAACACTCCGCCTGAAGCCAGCGCATAGATCGCCTGCACAATCTGGTAGCCGGTGCCTTGCGCGGTCGCCCACGGATCGAGCCAGATGTTCACGCGCGTTTTGACGATCGCAACAATGTTGAACAGCACATACGAGCCAATGCCAAACGCACTCAGCCCGGCAAGAACGTACCAGCCATTGCTCGT
>JAFEAS010000085.1:25997-29844 GCA_018266315.1 Chloroflexi bacterium SZAS-1
ACAAGGTAGGGCAGCGGCGGTAATGTGAGCGGGCCAAGCTGGTAGCCTTGCGCTACTACCTCGCGATGCTCATTCAAATACGAAGCCAGAAAGATGACCAGAATGATTTTGAGCAGCTCAGAAGGTTGGAAGTAGAAAAAGCCCAGGTTAAACCAGGCACGCACACCGCTGCCATTCGGGTCGCTGCCAAACACAAACGTCGCTACGATCAGCCCGACGCCCATCACCAGCCAGGCATAGCGGTGGTGATCAAGCCAATCCATCAACGAGGTACGCAGGTATTGCCGAAACAGCCGATCCCAGGGTACAAACAGAATCACGGCCAACACCACGACCCCCGCCGTCACCCATAACGACTGCTTGGCATCGATGCCCTGGTAACAGGGGTAGGTCGAGCCATCACGCGCTTCGCACAGCACCCCTAGCAAGCTCGGCTCAAGCCGCGCCGTCATCAGCAGCCCCATGCCCGCCAGCAGCGCTACCAGCGGTAGCAGCATCTGGTCGGCATCGGGGTTGCGCAGGCTCATGCCAACCGAAATGCCCAGGAAAAGCAGAAACGGCAGCACTGAGGGCCATAAAATATCGACCACGCCGCGCACCGTGGGAATGAACTCCTGAGTGCGCGTCACATTCACCACTAGCATGTAGCCAGCGGCGAAAAACAGCAGCACAGTAATCAGCAGCTGAAGCTCAATACCGCGCAGGTTACGAGGGTAGCGTAGCATAGCAGGTGGCAGTCAGCAGCTAGCAGTCAGCAGTTAGGGTGCAGCTTGTGCAACACCGTTTCTGCTCGCTGCAATTGCGAACCGGGCTAAACATTAAACAAGAAATGGCAGACATCGCCATCTTTCACAATGTAGGTCTTTCCTTCCATGCGCACTGTCCCTTGCTTCTTCGCCTCGGCCATGCCACCTGCGCGAATCAGGTCGTCGTAGGCCACAATCTCGGCGCGAATGAACCCGCGCTGGATATCGGAATGGATCGCGCCCGCTGCCTCAACCGCAGGCGTATTCCGGCGGATCGTCCAGGCGCGCACTTCGTCGGGGCCAGCCGTTAAGAAGCTCATCAGACCCAGCAAGGTATACGATGAAGCGATCACGCGGTCGCGTGCGGCCTCGCTAATACCCAGATCTTCCATAAAAATCTGGGCATCCTCATCATCAAGCTGCGCCAGCTCGGCTTCGATCTTCCCCGCCAGCGCTACCACATCGCTGTTGTGGTGCTGGTAGCTGAATGTTGGCGGGTTTTTGATCTGGCCTTCGCCAATATTAACCACCAGCAGCATAGGCTTAGCCGTAAGAAATTGGTAGCCGCGCAGCAGCTGCGCCTCTTCGGCGCTCAGCTCAACATCACGCACTGGCGAGCCAGATTCAAGCGCCTCTTGCAGCTTTACCAGCAGGTCGCGCTCAGCAATGCGCTGCTCGCGATCTTTTGTAGCCATTTTCCCAATCTCAGCATTCAGCTTCACCAAACGCCGCTCAATGATCGCCATATCCGAAAATGCCAGCTCAAGGTCAACGGTTTCGATATCGCGCGCCAGGTTCACCGAACCCTCGGGGTGTGCAACCTCGTCATCTTCGAAGGCGCGGGCTACATGCAGCAACGCATCGGCCCCACCAATGAAGTTTAGCAGCGCCGGGGGCAGGCCGCCGCTCTGGCGCGCACCACTGCTGATGCCACCAACATCAACATACTGCACATCTGCGGGGGTAATTTTTTTCGGCTTAAACATCTGCGCGAGTACCGTCAGGCGCTGATCAGGCACCTTCACAGTAGCGACATTCGGCTCAAGCTGGCCCGAGGCATAGGCGGTCGTTTCGACCGTACCACGCGTCAGCGCATTAAAAACGGTCGTTTTCCCACTATTTGGTAAACCAATAATTGCTATCTTCATTTGTATCCTCAACAAGCGCATAGCGCCCGTACATTGCATTGCATCGCAGTATAACCGGCCAAGTCCTTTCTCGCAACTATGCAAAATTTGCGTCTATGCTCGTTCTTATGCTCAGAGGCATGGCGGCGTGCCCCGCTCGTTTTAGCGATGAGGGCAATGGTGTCATAGCATATTCCAACGCTGTGCGTGCGTTCTCTGGCAAGCAACGTGCATAAGCCGCAAGAGAGTTAGGTATCAGGGCTATCTTAGTAAGCAACATCGTGGGTTCTGCACACTGCCCGAGCGCATTAGAATGATGTAACATAATATTAACCTCTACGCCCCTTACGGTTTTGGTCGCCTTCAGCTATAATGGTACTATGCTATTGTAAGAACGAGTTTAACGAAGTTTTATCCTAATCGTTTTGTGAGCGTAACTTCTCGCTGATTCGTAGCGTTGGTATAGGTAACGGCCAACTCTACGGCGGCAATGGATCGAGCCTCGCACACAGACGCCGAGAGTATTATGGTCAGTGAACTGGAGCTGGAGTTACCGAAAACTATTGCGCAAGCACAGCGTGGTGATGCAGGTGCATTCGGCGAATTGTATGCACGATACGCCGGGCTTATTTTGCGCTACCTCTATGTGCGAGTGCGGGATCAGGAGGGTGCCCAGGATCTGACGCAAGAGGTCTTTGTCCGGGTAATCAAGGGAATTGGCGGGTTTGAGTACCGGGGCGAAAAATCGTTTCTCGGCTGGCTCTACACCATCGCCAATAATGTGCTGATCGGCCAGGCCCGCCGAAAACGTGCCATATCAACACCCCTGGACGAAAACATCGAGCTTATCGATCCACGCGGGCAAGACGACGTTCTTTCGATCTACGACCGGGTATCGCTACAGCAGGCGATTAGTCAGTTGACACAAGATCAGCAGCAGGTTCTCACGCTGAAGTTCTTCGCCGACATGACAAACAACGAAATTGCTACGGCAATCGGTCGTACCGAAGGGGCAGTGAAGGCGCTACAACACCGTGCGCTGCAATCACTTCAGCAGATCATGGCGAAAGAGAGCCACGATGCCCTCGCAGCCCGTGAAGTAGGCGGCGATAGTTGGAACAGTTGGGACGAAACGTTCCGTTCACGAACGATAGGAGTTGACGATCTGAAGGGAACAGATCGACAGTAGGCTAGGAATTTCTGCATATGCAGATCAAGGAACGCAGCATATCTGAGAGCCTACCCAATGTGCTTGATCAGGCTCTCGCTCAGCTTAATGCTGGGGTAAGCATCGAGGAATGCCTCACCGCTTATCCACAGCATGCGGCTGCCCTGGAACCACTGCTGCGCGCCGGCGATCTGCTCCACGCTCAGGCGAACATTCCGCTTCCGGCGGAGATGGACGATTGGCTTGCGACTGGCGCCCTCGATTTTGCCGCCATTGCCGCCCAAATGGCACCAAAATATGCGAAGCCTCCGCAGACAACTCGCCAGCGCGTTCGAGCAACCGCGCAGGCTCAGCAACAATTCGACGAAATTCTCGACTTAACCCTGGCGCGCGCCCGTGAGGGTATGCCGTTGGATGTGGCTATAGCCGAATATCCAGCGCACAGCGATGCTCTTGCGCCGCTTGTACGGCTGGGGCTAGGTTTGCAAGCCGACGCTAAACAGGCACTACCGGCTGAAATGACCGCCTGGCTACCGCAGGGGCGGCGCGAGTTTATGGCCATTGCCGAGCAAATGGCCCCGCGCTATGCGCGCCGCCGCCAGCGCGCCGCTGCCCGCCGCCTCACCGCGCAGCGTGCAGCCGTGGCTGTGGTAGTGGTCGCCGTCGCAATGGGGGCGGTCGATTCGGCATCGGCGCAAAGCCTGCCCGGCGATACGCTCTATCAATGGAAGCGCGCAAAAGAGAATATCTCACTTGCGCTGGCCGTTGACCCCGATCAGCGTAGCCAGTTGCTTGTAGAGTATGCG
>JAFEAS010000086.1:0-6494 GCA_018266315.1 Chloroflexi bacterium SZAS-1
CAACCGAAGGGGTGGATATTACCGGCGCAAGCCAGAACGTACAGCGTACTGCTGCAATTCGCCCACCACCAAATATTGGGCTTGCCGCCGACGAGCCAAGCATTGTAACCGTAAAAGTCGTGGTTGCGCCGATCGAGCAGCCGTTTCAAATAACCTTGCCGGTGCCGATTGTGGTGATAAATGTACCCGATGGTATGGCTGTATCGCTCAGCCCACAAACAGTACAGCTTCAGCTCACCGGCCAGGCGGCACGGCTAGCCAATCTCGATCCAGCGAAGCTCCAGGGTGTCGTTAATGCTCAGGGCCGCAGCGCAGGCACAGGCACCTTCGAACCGAGCTTTAACCTGCCCAGTGGCATTACGATTGTGGGCACCCCACCCCGCGTAACCGTCACGCTGCGGCCGAGCGAGCAGCGCACCGACACGCCAACCAGTGCCCCCGAGCCAGCAACACCCGCACCAAGTGCAACCGCGGCCCCACCCGAGCCACCGCCCGCTGCCACGCCCGAAGCGGCGACCAGCGCGCCTGCCCCTCAGTAGCTCACAGCCACCACCTCTCAGCACGCTCCTTGCAAAAATTGTCGTGCAGGTTTTGCCCGAGCATCGCGCTTTCGACACCCCAACGATAGCTCCTCGATACTATGTGCCCACGCGCAACGATGGAGCGCCGGTATTAGCTTCGCTCAGCTGCACGCAGCAGTAGCTATAGCCGCTTGCGCTGCCAGCTCGTGTCACCCGCTTTGCTGTTTCGTTGGAGTTGAAAGGAGCCGCAGCCCATGAACGACCGAAGACGCAAACGGTATTGGAGCAAACTAGGAACCGGGGTCTATATTGCCCTACTCTTCCTGGCGAGCTTCGGCACCTACGCCGTGGTACGCGCCCAAACTGCGCAAACCTGCCGTACTGTCAACAACCTCAAGATCTGTGGCGACACGCTTACATTCGACGACGGTACCAGTTTCTCGCTGCGCGGCAATATTAAGATCGGCCCAGCCAGCCCTAGCAACGCCGCGCCACTCGTCCACTTCACCGACGCTGCCGACACGTTCAAAGGGAAAACCATCGACGACAGCACCAAGCGCGCGGGATATTTTCACCGCAACCCAGCCGATGCCAACAATGGCACCACCGACTTTATAATCGGCGTGGGGCGCTTCATTGACGATGCGAACACAACCCCGCTCATGGGCAGTGGCTACGTCGATAACCCGGTTCAATCAGGCCAGGTGCTAATCGGGCGTTTCTTCGTCGATACGGTTAATCAGAAGATTTTCATCCCACCAGATGGGGCCGTGCCAGTATACGAGCAAGCTGGTATCACTCGCAACTCTAACGTCCTCTTCCCATTTATGAATCGCGCCCAGCTCAACCAGTTCTACTCGCCCGATTCGCAGGTAGGCGATTTCGAGCTAATTGACGCCGCGTTCGACCTGAAGAACAAGAAATTTACCGCGTCGATGCCGCTCAAGCTGAAGATGACCGACAACGACGAGAACGC
The DNA here is from genome assembly GCA_018266315.1 of Chloroflexi bacterium SZAS-1. GTDB lineage: Bacteria > Chloroflexota > Chloroflexia > Chloroflexales > Roseiflexaceae > Kouleothrix. Next base: position 1,498 of record JAFEAS010000086.1, read on the forward strand.
AAACCTGCGCATCACGGTACAGGCTAATTTCAGTAACACCGGCCAGTTCAGCGGTTCGGTTACTGGCTTCAAAATGAAGCTGGCCGGGCTCGTGCTTGAATCGAAGAATATTACCCTGAATGTCGGCTCGTTCACTGCGGGCCAGGTCGACGTGCTGAAAATCGACAACCCCGATTTACCGAGCCTCGACCCCACGAATAACACGGTGATTTTCTCATTTACCAACCTCAAGTATCAGGATGGGAAATTCAGTATTGGCGGCGTGAGCGTGCCAATTAAAGAATGGGTGTTTGGCGAAGCATTTAAGATGACTGCGCAGACGCTCAGTCTGAGTAACGACGCGACGACCAAAACCGCTGTCTTCACCATTAAATCAACGCTTAAATTCGGCTCAGCCGCCGACAACACCACGCAGATACCAGTCACCGCCACGATCGGGCGGGCAATTGTGAATGGGCAGCCCAAACCGATTCTGGCGGCTGGACTGCAGGATGTGACACCCACCGTCGGCATCTTCAAAATGAACCTGAAGGGCGTGCAACTCACCAGCGACCCGGCACAAGATTTCTTTGGTATTGTTGCGAATACTGCCGAGCTCCAGTGGCCTGCAAACCTGGGCGGCCAGAAGGCTGCGGGCGTCAGCGGCTTCAAGCTGGGCATTAGCAAAGCAAAAGCGCTCAAGTTCGCACTGGCGAATGGCTCGGTCGGCACCCCCGAATTCCAGAGTAGCGTGCTCAAGGGCACCTTCTCGGGTTCGGTTGGTGTGCAGAACGAGGTTGTGACCTGGACACTCACCGGCAACCTGACGGTTACAGTGCCCGGCAATTCGGCGATTGGCACCACCGCCAACCTGATTGTGCGCAGCGGCAAGGATGTAAAGGTCTCGTGCGTGAATCAGCCCGCGCCCTGCTTCAAAAAATACGACCAGACCCTTTCGGCCTTTAACCTGAAGCTGGCGGGCTTTGGGCTGGGCCTCCAGAATGTCAGCGGGCAAGAAGATGGTGGCTTTACGGCGGCCTCGGCCTCGTTAACCCTGCCAAACGGCCTTGGCTCGGTAGGCGCAACCGTGAGCGGCCTGAAGGTCGATGGCACGGGCAATGTGAGTGTGACAGGCGGCTCAATCGAAATACCGCCGATCCAAATTGCTGGCACGAATTTTGTCGGCCTGAAGGGCACCTTCGCGAAAGACCCAAGCAGTGGCTATAAGTTTGGCGGCGGCGCAACGCTGAGCCTGCCTGGGCTCGACCCGAGCGGCGGCTTTGCCGTGAGCGCAAACGTAACCATTGCCACGAAGGTCGATGGCAGCTTCAAGCAGCTCGATGTGGTGGTATCGTTTAGCGTTACCGCGCCCGGAATCCCAATCGGCAGCACCGGCATGGCGCTCACTGGTATGAGCGGCTCGTTCTCGTTGCAGCAGCAAACCGCCAATATTAGCTTCGGTGTCACGGTTGGCTCGATTGCGCGCATCGGCCCGCTGCCAATTGTATCGCTCACTGGCACGGCCAGCACACAGATCAACCCCTTCAAGATGTCGCTGGGCGTGACAGTACGGCTCCTAGTCTTCAATGTCGGGTCGGCGCTCACCGAAGTAGGTGCGGGCGCGGGCTTCAACGGCGGCAACGGCTTCCACTTCCATGGCGAAATCAATGCGGTGCTCTTCCACGGCGGCATTGACGTGCGCGCCGGGCAGGTAACCGTCAATGGCGTGAAGAAAACCGCGTTCGTTGGCTCGATCAACGCCAGTATCTCAATCAATAACCCGATTACGATTAACATCGCCTCGGCGTCGCTCACCGTCGGCAACTTCAAAAACACCGACGACAATACCGTAACCTTCGGGGTAAAAGGCCAGGTACGGCTTGGCTCGGATGGAAATGGGCCAGAGGTGACCGTCTTCTTCGACCTGAAGAAAACCCCGGGCAGCGGCGACTTCTTTATCTTCGGGCCGAATGCCAAAGATTTCGTGCAGCTCGGCTCGAACAGCATTGACCAGGCGATTAGCGATGGGCTGCCCGGATACAGCCGCCGCGCGATCGCAGCGCACGAGGCGGGTGCGCTCGGGCTTGCGGCAAACCCCGACGCAACCATTCAGGAAGTGGCAGTGCCGCTCACTGCGAACGAAACGCGCGCGACCTGGGTGGGCCTGCACTTCGGTAGCGGCAACCCCACGGTGCGCCTCAAGCTACCCAATGGCACCATCATCACCGAAGCGACGGCCAATGGCAGCAACCAGGAGTTCATTCGCCAGGCAAGCGCCGACGGTACCGCCAAAGACCTGGCCTTCTTGCTGAAGCCTGCCACGCCGGGCAGCTACCAGCTACTGATTGATAACCCACCAGCCAGCTACAATGTCGTGTTCTTCCAGCTCGACACCGCACCGACCATTAGTGGTGTAACCGCGAATCGCAGCGGCAACACCGTGGCCGTAAACTGGAGCGCCGCCGACGACACACCTGGCACCGTGGTGAGCGTGGGCTACGCACCACTGGCCGAGGGCAGCGCTGAACCCGACTTCACCCGCATCTACACTCTGACCGAGAATCTGGCGCTGGGGAGCCAGGCATACAACTGGAACTTGAACGAAGTACCCACCGGTGCGTACAAAGTGGTGGTGACCGCCGACGATGGCAAAAACACACCCAAGCGCGCCGCTGCCAGCACGTTGATCAATGTCGTGGATACCACGCCCCCAGCAGTGCCTACCGGCCTGGGTCACAGCCCGCTACCCGGCCAGCTGCTGGTAACGTGGAACCCGAACACCGAGCAGGATATTGCGGGCTATGAGATTGGATTTGGCCTGAGCAACAACCCGAACGCCTTCCTCTACACGCGCGATATGGGTGCGAAAGAGGTTCAGGCGGGCGGCAAGCTCGACGCGCGCCTGTGGGGCCTGCAAGATAACCAGGTGGTGTTCTATGGTATTCGCGCCTACGATATTAGCGGGAACAAGAGCAACTGGTCGCCGCTGGTATCCGCCGCGCCGTGGGATCTTAGTCCGCGCGCCTGGACGCCCGCGCCGGGCAGCAAAGGCACCGGCACCGTTATCGAGGCGGCTTTTATCACCGAGCTACAGTCGTTCACTGCGCAGCAAGCGGCCAGCCTGATGCTGGTGCGCAATGCCACTGGCGCGACCATACCGGGCACGGTCACAGGCATTTTCGCCGACGATGGGCGGCTGGTAGGTCTACGCTTCACGCCCATAGGCAGCCTGCCAGCTGGCGATTACACTGCTACCCTCAAAGGCGGCAGCAATGGCGTGAAAGCGGCAGACGGGCGGCAGATGCCGCAGGACTACAGCTGGAAGTTTACGGTTGAACTTTCGCGGGTGTTCGTGCCGCTCGCGCGTAAGCCCTAGAGCGAGCGACTTTACCAACCGTTATATTGAAGGTGCAGCCGCCACCAATGGTTATGCGATGAGCAGCCATTGGTGGCGGCTGCGCCGCGCAAGAGCATACCTTACAACAGTAGAACTTTCGCTCACTCAAGCAAATTCTTCTTGTTCTCGGTGATGTTTTGCGCTCCGCGCAAAACATCACCGAGAACAAGGAAAAAGTACCGTGCTGCCGCAGGCAAATAAACAGGTGAGCAAAAATCCTAAACAGACCAGGCAACACTTGACAGCGCGCCGATTCGACGGTACTGTACAGGCAGCAAAGCACCGTCAGAGGAGCATATATGGCGCTCACTATTGCAGAAGTTGAACACGTTGCCCACCTGGCGCGGCTGCGGCTTTCCGCCGACGAACTTGAGAAGTTGCAGCACGAGCTTTCGCATATTCTCGATTATATTGATATGCTGAAAGAAGTTGACGTGAGCAGCGTAGCACCCACCGCACAGGTGACCGACCTGGCGAATGTGATGCGCGACGACGAGGTGCGCCCTTCGCTGCCACGCGAGGCGGTGTTAGCGAACGCGCCCGACCAGCGCGATGGCATGTTTCGCGTCAAAGATATTTTTTAGCGCCAGCGGCAGTCACCGCCTGCAACGCGGCCTTACAGAACAGCAACGCATCACCGAGCGACGCCCGCACAGCGTCGCTTCCTCATTTCGCGAAACCCCGCAACAATTGTAGCCGTGCAATCGTCACACCGACAATACCGATAAATCGGGGCAACAAAGGGGGCAGCAATGTATAACGGCAATGGTAGTTCTTATAGTGGCGGGCCATACCGGCGGCGAACAGGGGTGCCGTCGCTTTACCTGTATATCGCAATCGGTGTGCTGGTGCTGTTTGGCATCTGGGCACTGTTGAGCTTCTTCCGCGTGGGCATCGATGGCTATTTCGCCCTGGTTGCGGGTATCCTGCTCGTGCTGGGTAATCTGCGCGATCTGATCGCGAACCCGTCTATGCAGCGCAGCAATGTCTCATTGCTAAACACACTGATTGGTGGCGGGCTGATCTTCTTCTTCCTGGGCAAGGGCGGCTTCCCACCATTCATGGCGGGCTGGTATATCCCAGCGATTGTGCTGATGCTGATTGCAGCACCGCTTATGCTGGGCCGCGCGGTTGTATATACCGCCTACCTCAACACTGCGCGCCGTGCTATCGGCACCGTGAAGGGCCTGGTTGGCAGCCGTATCAAGACGTACTAGCCCGGTTCGAGGCACCCAGAAACATGCGGCAGGCTTATCAGAGACGGTGAATCTCTGGTAAGCCTGCCGTTTGCGTTTGCTGGAAGTTAGGGGTAAATGCGATAGAGCATGCGCGGGAAGGGGATGGTCTCGCGAATGTGATGGGTACCCGCGATCCAGGCCGTGCAGCGCTCGATGCCCATACCAAAGCCTGAGTGCGGCACACTACCATAGCGCCGCAGATCAAGGTACCACTGGTAGCTCTCGACCGGCAAACCATACTCGTTAATCCGCCGCTCAAGCAGATCAACATCGTGGATGCGCTGTGAGCCGCCGATGATCTCGCCATAGCCCTCGGGCGCGAGCAAGTCGGCGCAGAGCGCAACTTCAGGGCGCTGCGGGTCGGGTTCCATATAAAAGGCTTT
>JAFEAS010000086.1:6611-8764 GCA_018266315.1 Chloroflexi bacterium SZAS-1
ATCAGCGCCAGCGCGTCGTCGTAGGTAATGCGTGGGAACGGCGGTAGGCAGCGCTCAAGCGTGGTGGTGTCGCGTTCGAGCACCTTCAAATCCTCGGCGCGGCGCTCAAGGCAGCGCTGCACAATCGCGCTCACGAAGTTTTCTTGCAGCACCATGTTATCTGCGTGCGTGGCAAACGCCATTTCTGGCTCGATCATCCAGAACTCGGTAAGGTGGCGGCGGGTTTTGCTCTTTTCAGCGCGGAATGTAGGGCCGAAGCAATACACTTTGCCAAAGCTCATCATGCCGCTTTCGACATAGAGCTGACCGGTTTGCGCCAGGTAGGCATCACCTAAATCAAAATACTTGGTTGCAAACAGGTTGGTGGTGCCTTCAGCCGCCACTGGCGTGAGAATGGGCGTGTCGTAGCGCACGAAGCCCTGGTCATTCAGCCATTCCTGTGCAGCCGCTATCACTTCGGCGCGAATGCGCAGCAAAGCGTGCTGCTTGGCCGAGCGCACCCACAAGTGCCGATGTTCCATCAGGAATTCGGTGCCATGCTCCTTCGGCTGTATGGGATATTCCTGCGCGGGTATCTGCACAACCTCCACGCTACTCACATCCAGCTCGTAGCCACCGGGGGCGCGCTCGTCGGCGCGCACCGTGCCAGTGATGCGGCACGAGCTTTCGAGCGTTAGCTGCTGGGCTGCGGCAAAATCTTCTTCGGATACATTTTTCTTGAATACCACACATTGAATGGTTCCGCTGCCATCGCGCAGGCGGATGAATATCAGCTTGCCTTTGGCGGTTTTATTGGCAACCCAGCCCGCCAGCGTGACGGTTTGTTCGGTATGCTGGCCGATCTGGGCAATTGTGGCAGTTGGGAGCTGCGACATAGTGTAACCTTCATTCTTGCAGGTATGGGCTATTCTGCGGGCCAGTATAGCACAGATTGTTCTGGCCCTGAGCCGAAGATACCCGAACGCGTACCAATTTCGCATCGCTTATGCGTTTATTAATCGACACGACTTACGCGGTGGGCGATTTTCGTCTGCGGCAGCATGGTACGCAGCACCGCAGGCAACATGAGCCATCGACATAGGCGACCGAGTAACTCGTGCCAATTACCTGAGTTACCCGGTGGACGTTTGTAGCCTGCGGTAGAGCGGTACTTTTTTATCATAGTGTTTCGCTAGTGGCGCTTCGCGCCACTAGCGAAACGCAAAAACAGTTCGGTACCATGCTGCCGCAGGCACTATTCCTCAAACGTGCGCGACCGCGTAACTCGCGTAATTAGGGGTAGTGCTGGGTACCGGCGCACATATAGGAATCACGGTGGATTGCGGCAAGCCGTGCCGACTTGCTACACTCATGGTAGGGAGATAGGCGCCCGCTTCCAGCATTTTCACAACGTTACAGTTTCATCGTATTCACATGGACACACAGGAGGCATCGCAATGCGGATTATTCGAGGGTTTGGATTTCGACTGATTATTGGCGCAGTTGTTTTATTGGTGATGGGCATCGGCTGGGGAGTGAATAGTTTCATGCGCTCGCAGGCCCGCGGCGACGCGCAGAAAACAGTCAGCTGGTTCTACGACGACGCGCGCTACGAGGATTTCCCGCAGTTTGTAGCAAATAGCCGCGATTACCTGGCCGAAGCCGAGCGGGCAAAGGGTGAAAATATTGAACTGGCGTTTGGCTCGCTCGATCGTTCAGATTTCGCCAATATCTTCACCGGCGACGGCTCGCTCTCGCCCGACAAGCTCGTATTTAAGGTCGATACTATCACCCTGCAGGATAATGATGGCACGACTGCGCATTTCCTGGTTAGCGGCAACATTCGGCCCGAAGATATGAAGCGCGGCAAGACGAGCTACGAATTTTCGTCAGATACATTCGAGTCATTTACCCACATCGTAACGCTGACTAAAAATAGTGGTAGCTGGTATATTACCCAGGTTGAGCCACGCAACTAAACGAATTAGGACTTTCGCTTACTCAAGCAAATTCTTCATGTTCTTGGTGATTTTAAAAAATCACCAAGAACAAAGAAAAAAGTACCGTGCTGACGCAGGCAAATAAACAAGTAAGCGAAAGTCCTACGAATATCAGGGCGAGCAAAAAAGAGCGGCGGAGCTGCTCTTTTCTGTTTCGTATGCAATTGCATCGGG
>JAFEAS010000087.1:0-755 GCA_018266315.1 Chloroflexi bacterium SZAS-1
CCCAATAGCTCGCGATAGGCGTAGAGCACGGCTGCGCCTACTGCCAGCGCCCCGAGCAGCGCAACAGCGCGCAGGCGCGTGGTCATTGTGTGCTGCTCCCGCGAACGAGCTTAGCATCGAACCAGCTGGGCATATCATCTCCGCGCTACAATCTGAACGGCGGCTATCTTAACACAAGCCAGCCTACGCCACCGCGGGCTGCTGCCATTGCCAGGGAATATGGTAGGATAAGGTTCGATCTGGATTTGCAACGAGCCGCTTCTGCAGCACTGAAGAAAGAGGGTTATGCCAATCCACGCTTTTGAAACCGAGTGGGTGATCGAAACCCGCACCACGGCCTACGCACTGGGTATTAACCAGGCAGGGCTGTTAGCGCACCGCTACTGGGGGCCACGCCTGCCCGCACCTAACGATTACCCGCCAGCACCAAACCCGCTGGGCTGGGCCTCGTTCAATAACCCGGCGCAGCTCACGCCCGAGGAATACCCAACCTATGAGGACATGAAATTCACCGAGCCATGCCTGATGGTGCGCTTCGCCGATGGCGGGCGGAACCTGGTGCTGCGCTTCCAGCGCGCTGAGGTTGTGGGCAACGAGCTGCGCATCACAATGCGCGATATCGCCGAACCATGCAGTGTTACGCTGCATTACCGCGCCCACGAGCAATACGACCTGATAGAGCGCTGGGTGAGCGCAACCAATGCAGGCACCACACCTATCACCATTGAGCGCATCTGGTCGGCGCAGTGGCATGT
>JAFEAS010000087.1:833-17229 GCA_018266315.1 Chloroflexi bacterium SZAS-1
CACCTGCGCCGCGAAGCGCTCGCGCCGGGCGTGAAGACACTGGAAAGCCGCCGGATTACCACCGGCCACCACAGCAACCCATGGTTCGCGCTTGATCGTGGGAATGCCGACGAAGCGCACGGCGCAGTGTGGTTTGGCGTGCTGGCCTGGAGCGGCAACTGGCGCATAGCCGCAGAAGTAACCGATTTCCAATCGACGCGCATCAGCATCGGCCTGAACGACTGGGATTTTGCCTGGCAGCTTACCCCGGGCGAAACATTCACGACGCCGAGCAGCCTGGCGGGCTATACCGCCCAGGGCTTTGGCGCGGCCAGCCGTACCCTGCACGATTTCATCCGCGACACCCTATTACCGCACGGCCACACCCTGCATAAGGTGCTCTACAATTCGTGGGAAGCAACGACCTTCGCCGTCGACGAACCCTCGCAGGTGGCACTGGCCGAGCTGGCCGCCGACATGGGCATCGAGCTGTTTGTGATGGACGATGGCTGGTTCCATGGCCGCACGACCGATAATGCGGGCCTGGGCGATTGGTGGCCCGACACGCAGAAATTCCCGCATGGCCTTGCCCCGCTGATTGCGCGCGTGAACGCCCTGGGCATGGATTTTGGCCTGTGGGTCGAACCAGAAATGGTGAACCCCGATAGCGACCTGTACCGCGCCCACCCCGATTGGGTGATTCATACCGCAGACCGGCCACGCACTACTGGCCGCAACCAGATGATTCTTAACTTTGCCCGCAGCGATGTGCAGGAATACATCATCGGCCAGCTCGACCAGCTGCTTACCCAGCACAATATTGCCTTCATCAAGTGGGATATGAACCGCAATGTCAGCGAGCCGGGCTGGCCCGACGCGCCCGGCGACCAGCGTGAGCTGTGGGTGCGCTATGTCTACGGCCTGTACCATGTGTGGGGCACGCTGCGCGCCCGGCACCCGCAGGTCATCTGGCAGAGCTGCTCGGGCGGGGGTGGCCGCGCCGATCTGGGCATCCTGCGCCTGGCCGACCAGATCTGGACGAGCGACAATACCGAACCGACGACGCGGCTGGCGATTCAGCATGGCTTCTCGCAAATCTTCCCGGCGAACACGATGGAAGCCTGGGTAACGGATATGGGGCCAGCTTACTTGCCGCTGGAATTTCGCATGCACGTGAGTATGTGCGGCTCCTTAGGCATTGGTGGGCACCTGGCCCATTGGGGCGAAGCAGGCCGCGCCGAGGCTGCGCGCTGGATTGCACTGTATAAAGAAATTCGCGCCGTCGTTCAGCTGGGCGACATGTTCCGGCTGCGCTCGCCACAAGAACACGCCTTCTCGGCAGTGCAATACCTGAGCAAAGATCGCGCGGAGGGCGTAGTATTTGCCTTCCGTACCTACCAGCCCCTACCGCCTCAGGTACGGGGCCAGCCACCGCAGCTGCCGCCGCTGTACCTACATGGCCTCGACCCGGAAGCGAGTTACACAGTCGAAGGTTTTGCGGGCGCGCGCGCAGGCGCGAGCTGGATGCATGCTGGCCTCCAGATTGAGCTGCCCGATTTTGGCAGCACCGTGCGGCGGATTCGGCGGCTATAAACGGTCTTCGTGTACAGTCACCTGAGGAGGGTTCGAGCAACATAAACCTATGGATGAACACCTACCTGGGCCAGTGGCCTCACGCCCATTCGCGGTGCCGATGCGCGCCCGTTCACCGCAACAGCAGCATCGCGCGTCGACCCCACTTGAACTGTTATTCGACCTAGTATTCGTCGTTGCGGTATCACAAGCGTCGGCAGCCCTACATCACGCCCTCGCCGAAGGGCATATGGGCGAAGGAGTATCGCACTTCCTAGTGGTGTTTTTCGCCATCTGGTGGGCCTGGATCAACTTCTCGTGGTTTGCTTCGGCCTATGACACCGACGACGTGCTCTACCGCATCACGACATTTGTACAGCTTTTCGGCGCGCTCATTCTTGCGGCTGGTGTATCGCGCGGGTTTAACCTCGGCGATTTTACAATTATGGTGAGCGGCTACGTCGTCATGCGCCTGGCGCTGGTTTTGCAATGGCTACGCGCCGCCAAATCCGACCCTGAGCACCGCGCAACTGCGCTACGCTACGCCGCTGGCATTACTATCCTGCAAGTATTATGGGTGATACGCCTGTTCTTGCCCGCTACCTGGCAAACCCCTACCCTCATTGTGCTAATCCTAGCGGAGTTTGCGATTCCGCCCTGGTCTGAGCGTACCGGCGCAACTACCTGGCACCCCGGCCACATCGCCGAACGCTACGGCCTGTTCACGATCATTGTGCTCGGCGAGTCGATTCTGTCGGCATCAATGGCAATTCAATCGGCGCTAGACAGCGGCAGCTTCAATAGCACACTGGCGGAGATTATTATTGGCGGTATGCTGATTGTGCTCAGTATGTGGTGGCTCTACTTCGATCGCAGCGCCGAAGATTTGCTCACATCGCAACTCATCGTCATGATCTGGGGTTTCGGGCACTTTTTCTTGTTTGGCGCGGCGGCGGCCGTCGGAGCAGGAATCGCACTCCAGGTCGATTATGCGACCCACCATACCGAGATTAGCGCAGTAGCAGCGGGCACCGCTATTGCATTCCCGGTGGCAATATATGTTATTTCACTGCTGCTGATGCACCTGCGCCCCGGCGAGCTGAGCAAAGGAATATTGCCATCGCTGGTTGCGGCCAGCCTCATTGCGCTCACGCCATTCAGCGGCCACGCGGCCCTCTTGGGTGGCATACTATTGGTCACGCTCGTCGTAGTGAAGCACGTCATCCACTGGCGTTTAAGCGCAATAGCTACCCAGGTGCAGTCATGACTGGTTATTCGGGTAAGCCACTCGTCGTGAAACTCGGCATCAAGCCAGGCTGCCGATTAGCTGTGGTTGATGCGCCGCCTAACTATGCTGAACTGGTTGCACCACTACCCGCAGGCGTACTAGTGACGCAGCATGCTAACACCGGGCCATACGATTGCATTCACCTGTTTGCTACCAGCTTTGCCGTGCTGGATGCACAGCTGCCCCGGCTTAAGGTACAAATTGTCGCGAACGGTATGATCTGGGTTTCGTGGCCAAAGCGCGCCGCCAAGGTTGCAACTGACATCACCGAAGGTGCCATTCGCGGGCTGGCCCTGGCACAGGGGCTGGTTGATGTGAAAGTGTGCGCCGTTGATGCCATATGGTCGGGCTTGAAACTTGTGATACCCTTAGCCGCGCGCAAGCCAGCAGCCGATTCCACATAAGTTAGGAGAAAACTTCCATGCCGAAGATTACCTTCATTGGCGCAGGCAGCACCGTGTTCGCCAAAAACCTGCTCGGCGATATTCTGGGCTTTCCCGAGCTAGCTAGCTCGACGATCAGCCTGTTCGATATTGATGCCGAGCGGCTGCACACTTCAGAGATTGTGGCGCGCAAGATCGCCAGCACGCTTGGCGCCAACGCCACCATCGAGGCCACCACCGACCGCCGCCGCGCGCTCGACGGTGCCGATTACGCGATTTGCATGATCCAGGTGGCGGGCTACAAACCCGGCACCGTGATCGACTTCGAGATTCCCAAGCAATATGGCCTGCGCCAGACGATCGCCGACACGCTGGGCATCGGCGGCATTATGCGCGGGCTGCGCACCATCCCAGTGTTGCTCAATATGTGCCGCGATATGGAAGAGCTATGTCCGAATGTTACATTCCTCCAATATGTCAACCCAATGGCGATGAACTGCTGGGCGATCAGCCGCGCCACCAGCATCAAAACCGTGGGACTGTGCCACAGTGTGCAGCATACCGCGCACGAGCTGGCGCGCGATATTGGCGTGCCATTCGAGGAAATCAACTACATCTGCGCGGGCATCAACCATGTCGCATTCTACCTGCGCTTCGAGCGCAACGGCGAAAATCTCTACCCACGCATTCGCCAGGTGATTGACGATGGGCGCGTGCCGGGCCATAACCGCGTGCGCTACGAGATGCTCAAGCGGCTGGGCTATTTCGTCACCGAATCGAGCGAGCATTTCAGCGAGTATACGCCCTGGTTCATTAAGCGCGACCGGCCCGACCTGATTGAGCAGTTCAATATTCCGCTCGACGAGTATATTACACGCTGCGAAAACCAGCTCATTGGCTGGCAGCATATGCGCACATACTATGAGAGTGATGCGCCGATTGAGGTGACGCGCAGCCCCGAGTATGGCTCGCTAATCATTCATTCGCTCGAAACCGGCCAGCCGCGCGTGGTGTATGGAAATGTGCCGAACCATGGCCTGATCGACAATCTTCCGCAGGGCTGCTGTGTCGAGGTGCCAGTGCTGGTGGATAAAAGCGGGCTACAGCCAACCACAATTGGCGCGCTGCCGCCCCAGCTTGCCGCGCTGATGCAAACGAACGTGAATGTGCAGGCGCTCACCGTCGAGGCCGCGCTGACGCGCAAGCGCGAGCATATTTACCACGCGGCCATGCTTGATCCACACACCGGGGCCGAGCTAAGCCTCGACCAGATCTGGAGCCTGGTGGACGACCTGATTGCGGCGCACGGCGATTGGCTGCCGGAGTATTGTTAGGGCTTTTAGCGAAGGCCATCTGGTAGCAGTAGTAAAACTCGTCAGCTGCAATGATTAACACGATTTACACGGTCGGCTTTTTCGCCTGCGGCAGCGCGGTACGTTACGATGACGGTGCGTTGCTGTTGGCGCTCTGCGCTGCCGCAGGCGAACGCCCATGCGCTGCGGTTCACCGCGTAACTCGTGTGATTAAGAGGTACAGCAGACAGACCTATAATTCGCTTGACAATTAGAAACTCATAGGTTACAATCTGAGCATTAAAGGTTACAAAAATAATATTTCAACAAGGATGCTTATATGCACACCGCAACATCAATCGATTTGGAAGTAGAAGCATGCCGAAAGATTTTGCTAGGATTTTTGGTGGGAGTATTTTGGTGGCAAGGTGGGCTAATAATAAGCGCATTTGAATCTCTATTCCATGTCTCAGATACAGGTATCTTCCTGGTCGATGCTCTAAGCTGGATAGGATGGCTGTACATTATTATCCATATGGGTCGCTTTCTGCTTTGGGTGCGCCGCACCCGCCAACAACATCAATTGCTTCTGATTCTTCGAGATGAATATCTACTTGCATGTCGCCAATTATCGCTCACTCGAGCATTCTGGGCTATGGCTAGTGCTGCACTGGTGCTACAGATAACAAGCGAGCTTTCTTTTCTACCAGGATCCATAGTTGCCCCTACTACTCTGCTGATAGCAAGTATGAGTGCGGGTATACCATTGCTATGGATGACGCGACCCAGCATATGAAAACGCAGCGTCTTACTAATACACTTAAAGTACAACGCGCAAAACACAATCTAACGCAGGGAGAACTAGCTTCCTTGATTGGTGTAAGTCGAAAAACAATCAATACAATCGAAAGCGGGCGTTTTGTTCCATCAACGCTTCTAGCACTTCAGCTTGCACATACCTTGCATTGTACTGTGGAAGAATTATTTACACTTGAAGAGGAAGATGCCACGTAGCAGAATTACATCCTAGCTTTCACCTTCTATTCCGAGAATTACACTGACCAAATACCAGAGGTGATGCCAAGCAGATACCACACGATACTCAGAACTGCGTATACTTGCGTAAGTAGCAATTCGAGGCATAGGTATAAAACTAGCCTGATCCACAAATAATACCAAATCCGTATAATCAGTTTTGTGTACTAGTGCCGTGCCCGGCGAAGCCAGGCGCGGCACTAGTACACAAAACTGCGGGGGCGGCTACGCCGCCCCCGCAGTTTATCGTTGTGGAAGTAATCAAGCAGATTGAGCGTAACGCAGATAATGCGGATAAAGGTCCGGGTATTGCATTAGCCGCACTATCCGCGCTATCTGTGGGCCGTAACTGTCATAATCGTAGCGAACTACCCCAGCCGCTCGATGATGCCCGCCGCGCCCTGGCCGCCGCCGACGCACATGGTGATCAGGCCATAGCGCCCGCCACGCCGCTGCAGCTCATACAGCGCTTGCACCGTGAGCTTCGCGCCCGAGCAGCCGAGCGGGTGACCGAGCGCAATCGCGCCGCCATTCACGTTCACCTTTTCCTCGTCCATCTCTAGCGCGCGCATTACCGCCAGCGCCTGGGCGGCAAATGCCTCGTTCAGCTCAATCAGGTCGATGTCGTTGAGCGTGAGACCAGCCAGCTGTAGCACCTTCGGCACCGCCACTACCGGGCCAATGCCCATAATCTCGGGCGGCACGCCACCCGCCGCAAACGCGACAAAGCGCGCCAGCGGCTTCATTCCTAAGGCATCGGCCTTCTCGCGTGACATGACCACGAGCGCCGCCGCGCCATCACTGGTCTGCGAGGAGTTGCCCGCCGTCACCGTGCCTTTGGCAGCAAATACGGGCTTGAGCTTGGCGAGCGCGGCTGCGTTGGTATCGCGGCGCGGGCCTTCATCGGCATCGAATGTGGTGGTGGCGCGGCGGCGCTGGCCGCCCTCGAACCACACGTTCTCAACCTCTAGCGGCACGATTTCGTCTTTGAACTTACCAGCATCCTGCGCCGCCGCCGCGCGCTGGTGCGAGCGCAGCGCAAAGGCATCCTGATCTTCGCGGCTGACGCTATATTTCTGCGCAACGTTTTCAGCCGTCAGGCCCATGCCAAGGTAGACATCCGGGTTCAGTTCGGCCAGCGCGGGGTTGGGCGCGAAGTGGTGCCCGCTCATCGGCACCAGGCTCATGCTTTCGGCGCCGCCCGCCACCAGCACATCGGCCATGCCGCTCATAATCTGCTGCGCCGCCAGTGCAACGGTTTGCAGGCCCGAGGCGCAGAAGCGATTGATGGTCTGGCCCGGCACTTCGACGGGCAGCCCGGCGCGCAGCGCGGCCACGCGGCCCATATTCAAGCCCTGCTCGGCCTCGGGCATGGCGCAGCCCAGAATGACATCCTCAATCATCTTCGGGTCAAGCCCTGGCGCGCGTTCGATCGCGGCCTTAATTGCGGTCGCCGCCAGGTCGGCGGTATGCACCGAGCGTAGCGCACCACGCGGGGCCTTACCAACGGCGGTACGGGCGGCAGAAACGATAACTGCTTCACGCATGTGTTTTGCTCCTTATTATAGTTACCACAGAGGCACTGAGAGCATAGAGACGAGAAAAGTTCAGCAACAACCTCCGTGCCCTCAGTGTCTCTGTGGTGAAATTTGCTAATTCCGCAGCGGCTTGCCGCCCTGCAAGATCGCCATCATCCGCTCCTGGGTCTTCGCGTTCTGCACCAGCTTGGCGTTTTCCTCAAACTCCAGGTCGAGCAGGTACTGCTCGGTGACCCACTGTGGGCTGGTCAGGTCGCCGCCGCACAGCACCGTACCCAGCGCCTTCGCAAGCTGCTCGTCGTAGGCACTGATATAACCGCCCGCGCGCATGCCGTGCACCGCCGCCGCAATCGCGGCCTGGCCGCGCCGACCAAGCGCATACACCGGCTCGCCCTCGGGCGGCGGTGGCGTGTAATCCTCGGCCACCAGATCAAGCACCGCCTGTTTGGCCGCGCCGATCAGGCGCTCTTTGTTCATCACAATCTGGTCGTCGCGGTCGAAGAAGCCCAGCGCGCGGCCTTGCTCGGCGCTCTCGGCCACCTTCGCCAGGGCAATGGTCTCGAACGCCTTTTGCAGGTAGGGCAGCGCATCGGCGTCGGGGGCGGCCATATGCGGCGAGATCTGGCGGCGCACAAACTCTTTACAGCCGCCCCAGCCCGGCACAATGCCAACACCCAGCTCGACCAGGCCAATGTAGGTTTCGGCGGCGGCCACACGCCGCGCACTCGCCAGCGAAATCTCGGCACCGCCGCCCAGCACGCGCCCATAGGGCGCGGCCACCACCGGCTTGGAGCTGGTGCGGAATTTCATAAACAGCTGCTGCATGCCTTTGGTGAACTGGCTCACCTGGTCGGCTTTGCCGCTTGCTACGCCCATCATCACCACGCCCAGGTTCGCGCCCGCGCAGAAATCGGTGGACTGGTTGCCGATCACCATGCCAACCCACTGGTCATCCTTCAGCAGTTCCAGCGCCTTGTAGCCCATCTCCATAATCAGCGGGTCGAGCGAATTGACCTTGGAGTGGAACTCGAAGCACAGCACGCCATCGCCCAGGTCGAGCAGGCTGGCGCTCTCGTTGCGGGCAAGCTCTTTGCCCTGCGCCCGCAGATCATCGAGCACGATCACACCTGCCGGGCGCGCCAACGCCGTGTACGCACTGGCGGCGGGGTTGTATACGCCAATCACGCGGCCATTGTCGGTTTGGTAGAATGACTCGATGCCTTTTTCTAACATCGTATCCACCCACGGCGCCACAGCAATATCGCGCTCGCGCATGAGGTCGGCGGTTTTGCGCACGCCGAGTGCATCCCATACCTGGAATGGGCCAAGCTGCTGGCCGAAGCCCCAGCGCATCGCGTTATCCACATCGGCGATCGAGTCGCTGATTTCGGGGATGCGGCGCGCGGTGTAGGCCAGCATGCGCAGCGTGGTTTCGCGCAAGAACTTCCCGGCGCGATCCATATCGGCGTTATCCATCAGGAAGCGCAAGCGCTCGGGCAGGTTTTCGATCTTGCGCGCCTTGCCCACCAGCTCGAAGCGCGGCTTTTTGGGCGGCTCGTGGGTCATGGTTTCGAGGTTGAGCGGCCAGAATTCTTTGCCGCCCGCGCCCTTTTCCTGCTTGTAGAAGCCAACGCCTGCCTTGTTGCCCAGCCAGCCTTTGGCCGCCACCTGCTCAATCGCAGCCGGGATTTTGAAGACCTCGCGCTCTTCGTCTTCGGGCACGCCATCATACAGGTTGCGCGTGACGTGCAGCATCACGTCGAGGCCAACCAGATCGAGCAGGCGGAACGAGGCCGTTCGCGGCCGCCCAATCAGCTCGCCGGTCAGGCTATCGACTTCTTCGACGCTGTAGCCGTTCGCCAGCGCGTAGTTCATCACTACCTGGCCCGCATAGGTGAAAATCCGGTTGCCAATGAAATTCGGGCGATCCTTGGCCAGCACCACGCCCTTGCCCAGGGTATGGTCGGCAAACGAGCTGATGGTTTCGACAACTTCGGGCAGGGTATCGGGCGTGGGGATGACTTCGAGCAGGTAGAGGTAGCGCGGCGGGTTGAAGAAGTGCGTGCCAAGGAAGTGCTGGCGGAATTCTTCCGAGCGCCCTTCGGCAATCGCCGCGATCGGGATGCCGCTGGTGTTGGATGAGACGATGCTGCCCGGCTTGCGGATGTTTTCGATGCGCTCCATCAGCGCGCGCTTGGGCTCAAGCTTCTCAATAATAACTTCCACAATCCAGTCGGCGTCGGCGATCAGGTTCAGGTCGTCTTCGAGGTTGCCGAGCGTAACGCGCTTGGCGGTGTCGGCGGTGAACAGCGAGGCCGGGCGCGATTTCTTGATGCGATCGAAGAGCATAGTGACGATGCGGTTGCGCACTGGCTTGGCCTCAAGCGTCAGGCCTTTGGCCTGCTCTTCGGGCGTAAGCTCAGTGGGCGCAATATCGAGCAGCACCACCTGCAAGCCGGCGTTGGCGGCATGCGCTGCGATGCCGCCGCCCATGGTGCCAGCGCCGATCACGGCAACTTTTTTGATTGGCTGGGTCATTGCATCTCCTTTGATTGCGTTGATCTGTCAGGGTGTTGGGCGGTTGCCCGCTGCCCTCATGACATCTGCCTGTGTACTTTGGGTGTAGGTACACCCACGACCAAATCGTATAACCTATGCAGTTGGTAGCTTGAGCCTTCGGCAGAGCAGTACTTTATGTTTTATCTGTGTACGGTTCTGCTGCTTGGAGCGCAGCAGAACCGTACACAAAAGAAGGTTAAGTACTATACTGCCGCAGGCAGAGCCTATGGCTTTACTAGGCAGAACTGCGCAACTGCGCAAGTTCGGACATTGGATTGTGCTCGTTGCTAAGGCACTTCGCCCCAAACATTCATAGATTCTGACACGCGCACCGTCTCACGGTACATCCAGCCGGTAATAATCGAAGATTGCGACGGTTTCGAAGCCAAGCGAGCGATAGAGTGTCACGGCGGGGGTATTCTGCGGCTCAACTTCGATATACATTGGCGCATCGCCGGTTGCGGCCAGGTCGGCCAGCATGCGTAGCATCAGCAACCGACCATAGCCGCGCCCGCGAAACTCGGGCCGCACCACCAGGCCGTAGATATACGCATCACCGTTAAGCCGCTGGACATTGGCAGTTGCGGCCGGTGTATTGTTGTGGCGCGCAATGTAGTAGTAGTAGATCGGGCGCGCCATATTTGCAGCAATATGCTGGCTAAATCCAATGGAATCAATCCCCAGATCAGCCGCCAGAATCGCCGCAATTGCCTCGGCATCCTGCGCTCCAGCAGGGCTAATTACCAGCTCAGATGTGGGCAGCACCACCGGGCCAGTGCTGGCGCGCCGGCGCTTTTCTTCGGTGAAGTGGAGTGTAGCGCCGTGCGTACGCAATGCCTCGGCTACTGGCGCCGCCCGCCGATCGACGGCGATAATCAGCGCTGGCGTATGGTGCGCGCGACAGGCCACTAGGGCCGCCTTAACCAGGTATGCCACGACTGTTTGGGCGTTAGTGTCTGGCAATACCAGCACCGTCGCTTCGGCTTCGTCGCTGCCCAGGCCATCGGCACGCAAAAACCCGACAATTTGACCAGCGTCATACACCAGGAAATTGTTCGGCACTTCTTCAGCGGCAGCGAGCGAATCCCAGGTAATGCGCGATTCGCCCAGGCCCGCTGCCTGGCAGGCCGCTTCGAGCGCGCGCACAGCGGCTATTTCAGCATCCTGCATCGCCGACCGCTCGACGACGTGTAGACCGCTTGTTTCTGCCATTATTGCCGCATCACTTCAGGCACAATGCTTACACCCACCAGCGCCAGCAGTGCCGCTGCCACATCCCGCGCGGCGTCGGGCTTCCCCAGTGTCAGCGCCGCGCGCCCCATCGCGTCGAGGCGCGTGCGATCCGCCAGTAATCCACGAACTTCGGACAGCAGACGCGGGCCATTCAGCTCCGCCTGCGGAATAATTGCCGCAGCACCCGCATCGCGGCACATGCGCGCATTGCGCGTCTGCTCGTCGCCGCCTGTTGGCACCAGCGGGACATACAGTGCCGGTTTACCCAGCACGCAAATCTCGGCAATTGTACCTGCACCTGCGCGCCCAACTACGAGATCAGCCAGCGCAAACACATGCTTGATCTCATCGCCGACGAAGCGAGTGAAGAAATAGCGCCGCCGCAATTCAGGCGATAGTGCCGCTGCCGCACGCACCAGCCGGTCGTAGTCCTGCTCTTCGCCGGGGGGCTGCTGCCCACACTGGTGAATAATGCGACATCCCGCCAGCAGTTCGGGTAGCACGGCCTCGACTGCGCGGTTGATAATCCGCGCGCCCTGGCTGCCGCCGGTCACATAAACGGTTGGTAGCGCCACATCCTCAGGCGCGAAGCCCGCCAGCCGCGCCGCTTCCTGCCGGTCGCCGCCGAAGATCAGCGGGCGCACCGGGTTGCCAGTTACCAGGGTTTTGGCGCGCAGCCGGGCCGGTAGCTCACTCGCCGCACCCGCAAACGAAAGCGCAATTCGGGTGGCAAAGCGCGCGGTAATGCGGTTTGCCAGGCCAATCTGCACCGTCTGCTCGTGCGTAAGGATCGGCCTGCGCAGCAGCCATGCGGCCACCACCGGCGGAACGCCAACATAGCCACCGGTGCTCAGCACAACATCGGGTGCGAATTGCCGCACCACCGCGAGCGCCTGCCCGACACCCACTGGAATACGCACCATATCGGTGGCATTCTCAAGGCTGAAATAGCGCCGCAGCTTGCCGGTCTCAATCCCAACAAAGTCGATTCCAGCTTCGGTTACCAGGCGCTGCTCGATGCCCTGCCGACCACCGACATACCGAAACAGTGGCTGCCAGCTGGCACCTTCGGCTAATGCGCGCACGGTATTAATAATCGCCAGCGCCGGGCTGATATGGCCGCTGCTGCCACCACCAGTCACAAGAATTTTGATTGTTCGCATGGCGGCCATTCTACCACGCCGGAAAACCGAACTTCCACAGAAGCACAGAGGCACGGAGAAATCACGAGAAGTTGTTTCTTCGAATTCTTTCTCTCCGTGTCTCCGTGGTTTTGTTCTTACCGCAGCTCTTTGCTGCTGTAGCCCAGCAGGCGGCGCGCTACCACCAGGCGGTTGATCTGGCCGGTGCCCTCGTAGATATCGTTGATGCGGGCGTCGCGCATCCACTTTTCGACCAGCAGCTTGCACGAGTAGCCCTCGGGGCCGAGCAGCTCCACGGCCTTCTGCGCCACTGCATTCGCTACTGCGCCCGCCTTTACCTTGCACATCGAGGCTTCGAGCGTGTTTTCTTCGCCCGCATCCATCTTGGCGGCGGCACGCAGCACCAGTAGCCAGCTGGCGCGGTGCTGGGCTTCCATGTGCAGCAGATCGCGCTCAATCGCGGTTTGCTGGTGCAGCGGCACGCCGTAGCGCACCTTCACGCCGCGATCCTTCAGGTACTTGGCGGTGAACTCAAGCGTTGCGCGGGTAATACCAAGCGCGCCAGCGGCCACGGCCGGGCGAGTCGCATCAAAGGTTTTCATTGCGCCCTTAAAGCCTTTTGGCGCGCCTTCGCCAGCGGTGGGGCGGGCCACTTCAGCGCTGCCCAGAATGTTGTCGAAGGGAATGCGGCAATCCTGGAACACGATCGCGGCGGTGTCGGACGCGCGGATGCCGTGCTTATGCTCAAGCTTCGCCACGGTCATGCCCGGCGTTCCCGACTCAACCACGAACGGCTTCATACCCGCGCGCCCGGCGGTTGGGTCGATGGTGGCCCACACCACCACAAAGCCCGGCGACTCCTTCGCGGCCATTAAGCCGCTGGTGACAAAGATTTTTTCGCCATTCAGAATCCAGTATTTGCCATCGTCGGTGAGGCGCGCGTTGGTACGAATCGAAGCGGTGTCCGAACCGGCCTGTGGCTCGGTCATGGCCATTGCGCCCCATTTTGGTTCGCCCTCACCGAAACGCTTCAGAAAGCGCTCTTTCTGCTCGGGCGTGCCAGTGGCCTCAACCGCAGCGCCGCCCAGCGCGCCGCCTGGCGTGCTCAGATACAAACCCGCATCGCCCCACGAGAGCGCCTCAACCGTATGAACCATAATCAGATTGCCGATGCGTGGCTTTTTCTCACCACTTGAGCTTTTTTCATCACCGGCAGCCAGGGTGCGGCCACCCTGGGCACGCACTGTCTGCCAGATCATGTTGATATATTCCCACGGGCGCTCGCCCTCGTGCTCATCGTAATACCGCGCGATCGGCCGCATCACCTGCTCACCCAGCATGCCCAATAGTTGCATCTGGCGCTCGATCGGGGTGGGGATTTCGAAATCAATCATGGTGCTATGCTCCTTGATTTCCGATGTATGAATTACGATGTACCAACCGGTACCCCTGCATCGTAAATCCAAAATCGTACATACTTAAATCATCGCCATCCCGAGAAACGAGGCAAAACCACGGCCATCGCGCAGCCAGCGCTCGACGGGGTGCTCACGAATGTAGCCATGCCCGCCCAGCACTTGAACCGCGCGGTCGGTGACGAAGAGCACGGCCTCGTCGGCATACTGCTTGGCCAATGCCGCCTTCTGCGTCGCCTCCTTGCCCTGGTCGAGCGTCCAGGCGGCTTCCCAGGCCATCAGGCGCGCGGCGTCAATTTCAATTGACATCTCGGCCAGCATAAACGCGATCGACTGATATTGGGCGATTGGGCGGCCAAAGGTTTCGCGCTGCTTAGCGTAATCGCAGGCATACTCAAACGCGCCGCGCGCCACGCCAACCGCCAGGCTAGCCAGCGCCACGCGCGAGTAATTCAGCAGCAGATCAATCTGGCAGCCTGCATCGCCGCCCAGACGCGCCTCACGCGGCACACGTACATCTTCAAACTTCACTTCGTAGGTGGGCAGCGCGCGCAGGCCCATGTTCTTTTCGCGGTCAAGAATGGTGACGCCGCTAGTGCCTTTCTCAACAATAAATGCCTGGGTCGCACCGCCCTCACGCGCATATACCAGCATCGCTTGTGCCTCGGCAGCCAGCGGCACAAAGGCCTTATGGCCGTTCAGCACATAATTATTCTGGGCGCGCTCGGCAGTGGTGTTAAGCGTGTGCGGGGAAAAATCCCAGCGCGGCTCGACCAACGCGGCGGTGGCTGGCACAAATTCGGCATCGGTGAGCTGCGGCAGCCATTTCTTCTTCTGCTCTTCGGTGCCGCAGTGCAAGAGCGGAATGCCGAACAGGTTCGGCGTGAGCAGGTGCAGCGCCGCTGCCAGGTCGCCATAACCAAGCTCCTCGGCAGCGAGCGCACCAGTCACTGCAGAATGTTCATCGCCGAAGCCACCATATTGTTCGGGCAGCGCGCTGGGCAGCAGCCCCAGCTCCCACCCGGTGGAAATAATCTCGGGTGGCGTTGCGCCACTCTCGTCGGCATCGTGGGCGGCGGGCCGCACGCGCTCGCGGGCGTAGCGACGCACCGTTTCAATGATCAGCTGCTGCTCATCGTTGGGCGTAAATGCGATCATTCATGTCCTCTTTCTGCGAACAAAACCGGGTAGCAACAACAACCAGAAACCAAGAGCCAAGGCAGGTTCGGTTCTTGGCTTCTGATAGTTACGAAGCCAGCGCACCAATCTGCATGAGTAGGGGCAGGCTTCCTTCAAATTTGAGTTTGCCGGTGAGAAAGGCCATCTGGCCGTTCAGCTCGCCACGCAACATGGCGTCGTAGTCTTCTTTCGTCATCATCATTGTGAGCGTTGGCTCGGCCAGGTCGCCAAATACCATAGTGCTATGCCAGAGGCTGCCATCGTCACGGGTAAGCTCAAGGTTAACGGTGCCCTTAAGGCCCTGCACAACCTGCACTTTGCCGCGCTGCACAAAATCTACGAACGTATCGCTGGCGTTGCTCGCAGCCAGCACCTGCCAATCGGCATAAGGCAGCACAACGCGCAAATCGGGCTTTTCGATCTGGTTGCCCTCCTGCACCTCAAGCTGCTCACCCGCCGAACGCAGGCTAAATGTGCCGCCCTCCTCGCCGGTAACTTCCACCACAGCAGTCATGGGTGTCTGCTTGGCAAGCTCGGGGGTCGCAGCAAGTGCGGCGGCATACTGCTGCGGCACAGTCTGAGTGAAGTACGCGGTAGGAGTAGTGGTCTCGACCATGAGTGCGTCTCCTCATCTTCAGTACGATACTCTGGTGTGTCTACACCGACACTATAGAATGGGTTGCTATGGAAGAAGCGGTGTGCCGCGTCTAGCAGCGGCATGACGCACTGTACCATGACTATGTTGCGCACATGTTGCGGGGATGTTGCATGTGAAGGGTGGAAAATGAAGGGTGAAGGCCGAGAGGTGAAGGGTGAAGGGTGATGTAGCGGCGACAGCCGGGCTTCAGGCTTGCTGCGCGCATATGGCGGCCAGCCGCTGCACACCGGCGCGAATCTGGCTCGCGTCGAGGGCGGTGTAACCCAGAAGCACGCCGCCGCGCAATAAACCCGCGCTTGCGTAGCGGCTGAGCGCTGGCACCTCTAGCCCGCGCGCGGCAGCCCGGGCTGCCACAGTCGTATCGGACATTCCTTCAGGCAGCCAGCCAACCAGATGCATACCAGCCTCGGCAGGCGCAACTGCTACGGCCCCGGCAAGCCAGCTGTGCGCGGCCTCAACCAGCACTGCCTGGCGCTCGGCATACAGCGTGCGCATGCGGCGAATATGCCGCACAAAATGGCCTTCACTCATGAAATCGGCGAGGGCGGCCTGTTCGACAGTAGGTGCGTGCCGATCGACGAGCGCGCGCGCGGTAGCAAAGGCATCCACCATACCGGGCGGCACCACAAGGTAGCCCAGGCGCAGGGCGGGGAACATGACCTTGGAAAAGGTGCCGATATAGCATACGCGCGCGGCCCGATCCAGCCCCTGCAACGAGGCCAGCGGTCGCCCAGCGTAGCGGAATTCGCTATCGTAATCGTCTTCGAGCACCCAGGCGCGCGCGCGCGCCGCCCAATCGAGCAGCGCCAGCCGCCGGGCCAGGCTCATAGTTACGCCCAGCGGGTACTGGTGCGAAGGAGTCACATATGCCAGCCGGGCGTGGGGCGCACGTGCAACGCCAGCAGCAACATCCAGGCCCTCTGCATCCACCGGCACCGGCATAAGGTGCGCACCAGCCCCGGCCAGCGCGCCACGCGCCCCCAGGTAGCACGGGTCTTCCATCCAAACCGCATCGCCCTCGTCGAGCAGCAGCCGCGCCGCCAGGTCGAGCGCCTGCTGCGAGCCACTGACAATCAACACCTGCTGTGCATCACAGTGAACCGCCCGCGCATCGCGCAAATAT
>JAFEAS010000088.1:0-10690 GCA_018266315.1 Chloroflexi bacterium SZAS-1
GCGAACGCGCCGTTCTCGACCAGAATTTTGCACTTGCCACAGGTTTGCCGCCCGCCGCAGATGCTATCGACATCGACACCCAGCTGGCGCGCCGCGTCGAGCAGGCTGGTGCCATCGGCGACTACGCCCTGGCGGCCCGAGGGCTGAAACACCACCCGATGATCTGTCATAAGCGTTGGAATGTGTAAGCCATAGAAGACACTGCGGACACATAGCTTGCGACTCCGTGTCTCTGTGCCTTTATGGTAAAACCGAATCCATTCCTATGCCGCCCGGCGCTTCGCCATATAGGCTTTCGCCAGCTCAACCGCCACCGCCGCGTCGCGGCCATAGGCATCCGCGCCAACGGCCTTCGCGAAGGTTTCGGTTACGGGCGCGCCGCCAACCATCACATACAGCGTGTCGCGCAGCCCTTCCTCGCCTAGCGCATCAATCACAACCTTCATGTAGGGCATGGTGGTTGTGAGCAGCGCGCTCATGCCAATAATATCGGGCTGGTGGGTTTTAATCGCCTCAAGGAATTTGTCGGCGTCGTTATTAATGCCCAGGTTGATCACCTCGAAGCCAGCGCCTTCCATCATCATCGCCACCAGGTTCTTGCCAATGTCGTGAATATCGCCCTTGACAGTGCCAATGATCATGGTACCGATCCGCTCGGCGCCGGTTTCAGCCAGCAGCGGGCGCAGGATTTCCATCCCGGCCTTCATCGCATTCGCCGCCATCAGCACCTCGGGCACAAAAAGCACGCCATCGCGGAAATCGACACCGACGATATCCATGCCAGCCACCAGGCCCTGGCCCAGCACTTCCTGGGGCGAGAAGCCGCGCGTGAGCGCCTCGCGTGTTTCGGCTGCGACTTCTTCCTTCATGCCATCGTAGAGATCGTCCTGCATTTGCAGCCACAGATCTTCATCGCTCAGATCCGAAAAGTCCATTGAAGTCGCTCCTTCTCAAACAAATCGTTGCAGTGTTGTTACCATTTACCACCAAGACACGAAGGCACCAAGAATTTCTTGTAGCTTTTCTTACTGTTCTGGTGTCTTGGTATCTTCGTGGTTATTCCAATTCACCCGCCCTCGCCGCCACGGCGGGCAGCGCGCCGCGCCTCGCGGGCAGCACGGGCAGCGTCAGCTGCGCTGGGTGCGGCCCCGGTGGCAACAGCAGGCGCAGCCGCCATATCGCGATGCGCGCCGATCCAGGCCAGGCAGTTTTCGTCGTAACCCATCATCAGGTTAGCCGCCATAATGCCCTTCTTGATCTCGCCCTCGATCGGGTTGGTAATTGCGCAGGCCATCCCTGCCCCGATCGCCATGGCCAAGAAGGTGCCATTCAGCGCGGGCCGATCGGGCAAACCGAACGAGATATTGCTAGCGCCACAGGTGGTATTACAGCCCAGCTCTTCGCGGATCATGCGCACCAGCTGGTAGAGCGTGGCTGCCGCGCCGGGCACCGCACCGGCTGGCATCGCCAGTGGATCGATTATAACATCCTGGCGCGGGATGCCATAGGCTTCGGCGCGTTCGACAATCTTTTTCGCCACTTTGAAGCGCTCGAGTGGATCGTAGGAAATGCCGGTTTCGTCGTTCGCCACGCCGATAACCGCCGCGCCACGCTCGGCAACCATCGGCAGCACTACCTCCAGACGCTCTTCTTCACCCGTCACCGAGTTGACCAGCGGCTTGCCCTTGACTGCCTTCAGCCCTTCGCGCAGCGCCGCTACTACCGATGAGTCGATGCAGATTGGCACCTCAACGACCGACTGCACCACGCGAATGGCTTCCGCCAGCAGCGCTGGCTCGTCGGCCAGCGGCACACCCGCGTTCACATCGAGCATATGCGCCCCGGCGGCTACCTGCGCAATCGCGTCGGCGCGCACCCGGTCGAAGTTGCCTTCAGCCATTTCCTTCGCCAGCAGCTTGCGGCCCGTCGGGTTAATTCGTTCGCCAATAATCACAAATGGCCGCCCCGGGCCAATGATCACCGTTTGCGTCGGCGATGAAACGATCGTTTCCACAAACTTCCTCCAGCTATGTTCTAGAGTCGGAATTACACAAACGGCACATCGGTGAGTGACAGCTCGCTCGCGGGTGCGGCAGGCATGGCAGCGCTGGCGCGGCGCGGGAACAGCCCGGCGCGCTGAATAATCTCGGCTACGGTTTCTTCCTGGCGGTAAGCCATTACATGCACGCCATGCACTCCGGCGATCTGGCGCACCTGCTGGATGATCTCAACGCAGATCTGGATGCCTTCTTCGCGCTGCTGCTTGGGCGGTGTTTTCTTCAGGCGCTCCATAATCGCGCCAGGAATCCACACGCCTGGCACACGCGTGCGCATAAACTCAGCTGCCTTCACCGAGCGCAGCGGCCCAACCCCCACCAGCATAAATACCCGCTCGTGCAGGCCGAGGTCGCGCACGCCGCGCATAAAGCGCTCGAACATGGGAACATCGAAGCAGTATTGGGTTTGAATGAACTGCGCGCCAGCAGCGACCTTTTTGGCCAGCCGACGCGGTCGCCAATCGTAGGGCGGCGCGAAAGGGTTTTCGGCGGCACCCAGGAACAGGCGCGGCGGCGTGCTTAGCTTGCGCCCGCTGAGAAAGACGCCGGTATCACGCATGGTGCGGGCCACCTGCAACAGCTGAATCGAGTCGAAATCGAATACGCGCTTGGCCTCGGGCTGATCGCCGTTGGTTACGTCGTCGCCGGTGAGGCACAGCACATTGCGCACGCCCAGCGCCGCCGCGCCCAGCAAATCGCCCTGCATGGCGATCCGGTTGCGGTCGCGGCAGCTCACCTGGAGCACCGGCTCGTAGCCTGCGCGTGTGAGCAGTGCACAGCAGCTCAGGCTGCTCATATGGCAGTTTGCGCCCGAACCATCGGTGGCGTTAATCGCGTCGCATACTTCGGCCAGCACCAGCGCGTTTTTGTACACGTCAGCCGGGTCGGCGCTGTCGGGCGCATCAAGCTCGGCCGTTACAGCGAAACGCCCCGAGCGCAGCACGCGCTCAAGCCGGCTGATTGGCACGGCGGCAGATGTTGTCGATGCTGGCGCGCGGGTCATACATCACCAAGAGTACAAAACGACTTACGCAAGCAGTTATTGCTCTACCGGCTGCCAGCCCTTGGGTGTGCGCGTGTCCACACCGTCGAGCATATTCACCCACGCCGACGAGCCTTGGAGCGCGCGATTGACCGGCGGCTGCACCACCTGAATCTCATCGGCGTAGATCAGCATACGCTGGCTGCGCTCCCAGGCTTGCACCCACACACACGGCATCTCGGGAATGACTTCGCAATGCCCATTCGCGCGCACGCCACCGCAGGGGCCATTGCGCAGGTTTTTTGGGCAGTTCATTGGGCAGGTCATGCCGGTGCTGTGCAGAATACACTGGCCGCACATCTGGCAGTTGAAGGCATAGCCCTTCACAAGCTCTTCGCTGCGCACCATCGTGCGCTCGGCCAGGCGCGGCGCGAGCTTACGCGCCAGTGGGTATCCGAGCTTAATCAGCCGCTTTGAGACGATATAGGCAACTTCGAGCAGCCTGGGATGGTTTTTCAACCACTCGCTGCCTGGCGCGCGGCGGGCTTCTTTCATCGGCGTGCGTACCATGCTGCTATTTCCATTGCCATAAAAACACAAAGGTACGAAGGAAACGCTATATTTCGGCTTCGTGGCAATTCGTTCGGCAGTTAGAAATCGCGTGGTTCCACAGCAATCGCGGCCTTGCGCTGGGCCACAAACTCGTGCAATCGCTGCGCTACGCCAGCGTCGAGCGCGGGTGCTTCATAGCTCGCCAGCAGCTGCTTAACCCTGGCACTCGCCCGGTCGTAGGTGTCGTGGCCACCATTCAGCTCCCACTGCTCCGCCGAGTTGTAGTCGAACAATTCGGCGCGGTAGAAGGCATCGCGGAAATGGCGCATGGTGTGCGCCGTGCCCAGGAAGTGGCCGCCGGGCGGCACCTCGGCAAATGCGTCCATAGCAAATGCCTCATCCGAAAGATCAACGCCCCTGGCCCAGGTATGCAGCATCCCCAGGATTTCACAATCGAGCACGAACTTCTCGTAGCCCGACACCAAGCCATTTTCCAGCCAACCCGCCGCGTGTAGCACAAAATTGGTGCGTGCCATTACCGTCGGTATCATCACCATCACCGACTCGTAGCCAGCCTGGGCGTCAGGCTGCTTGGAAGAGGAGAAAGCGCCGCCGCCACGGAATGGCAAGTTGTAGTGGCGGGCCATCTGCGCGCTGATATACAGCGCCGTCTGGCTTTCGGGCGTGCCAAAGGTCGGCGCGCCGCTTTGCAGGTCGATTGTTGAGAGGAACGAGCCGTACACGACTGGCGTGCCGGGGTTAATCATCTGGCACAAAGCAATACCGGCCAGCGCCTCGGCATTAAGCTGGGCGACCGTGCCTGCCACGCTGGTTGGCCCCATCGCACCCGCGAGAATAAACGGCGTGATAATCATAGCCTGGCGCGCGCGGGCGTACACCTTAATACATGCAAGCATGCGGTCGTCGAAGCGGCGCGGGCTGCTGACATTGATCAACGAGAGCAGCGCCGGGTGCTCGCGAATGCGCTCGGCACCGAACACAATCTCGGCGATTGCCACGCTATCGGCGGCATTATTGCCCGAGGTCACCGAGCCCATGAATGCTTTATCGCTGTAGGTGATATGGCTGAGTAACATATCAAGGTGGCGCGTCGCTACTGGCTCATCGGTCGGCTCGACCACGGTGCCGCCCGAGTGGTGAATGTAGGGACTCATATAGGCCAGCTTGACAAAGTTCTGAAAGTCACGCAGCGTCGCCTCGCGCCGCCCACCGTCGCGATCCTGCACAAACGGGCAGCCATACACTGGCGCGAAGACCATGTTATTGCCGCCGATATTCACATTATTTTGTGGGTTGCGCGCCAGCTGGGTGAACTGACTCGGGGCCATACCCACATACTTCAGCAGTAGCTCCTCATCGAAAAAGACTGTGTCGCCACGCACATCGGCACCGTGGGCGCGCAATATGTCGCGCGCCTCGTCGTCGTAGAAATCAATGCCCAGCTCGCGCAAAATCCGCATCGACATATTGTGAACGCGCGCTACACCTTCGACTGTGAGCAGATCGTACACGGGCAGGTTGTAGGTAATTGGCTGCATCCTCGCCGCGCTCCCGGCAGATGCCTGGCGGGCGCGCCGCTCACGTCGGCGATCGGAGGAATCGGTCATTAGCTTGCTCACTTTTCACGCGCTCCGCAGGCGCAAAGGCACCTGCGATCGAAATGCAAACCGAGCCTGGAATCGGCACGCCCTAGCGGCGCTAACCGCACAAACAAGCGCTAAAACAGCCCAACAGTATTCCCGTTTTCGTCAATATCGATGGTGTGTGCGGCTGGGTTAGCCCCCAAACCGGGCATGGTCATCATGTCGCCCGCCAGCGGGTAGATAAAGCCCGCGCCAACACTGGCGCGCACCTCGCGCACATGGAAGGTATAGCCCGTCGGCGCGCCTTTAAGCTTCGAATCGTGGCTCAGGCTCAGGTGCGTTTTCGCCATACAGATCGGCAGCTTGCCAAAACCATTCGCTTCAAATGCGGCGATCTGCTCGCTCGCCTGCTCGGTGTAGCTCACCCCGGCAGCGCCATAGATGCGTGTGGTGAGCGTATGAATTTTGTCCTTGATTGGCATGTCGAGCGGGTATAAAAAGCGTGGTCTGGCTTGCGAACGTTCAGCCGCAGCGACAACTTTCTGCGCCAGCTCGATGCCGCCCGCCCCGCCCTCGGCAAATACCGTACTTACTGCCATATCTTCGGCCCCGGCTTCGCGCGCAATTTGCCGCACCACCTCAATCTCAGAGGCGTAATCATCGGGGTAGGCGTTCAGTGCAACGATGACCGGCACACCAAATGCCCGTGCATTGGCGATCTGCGCACGCAGATTCGCGCCACCCACCAGCACATCGTCGGGGTTTTCGGCTAGCAGCGCAGGCGGCAGCGGCTTGCCGGGCGTCATGGTGTACTTGCCGGTGTGGCTTTTCAGTGCGCGAATCGTTGCAACCACCACAGCAACGGACGGCCACAGCCCCGAGGCGCGGCACTTAATATCAAAGAATTTCTCGCCGCCCATGTCCATGCCAAAGCCTGCCTCAGTCACCACATAATCGGAGAGCCGCAGCGCAATCTGGTCGGCTACAATCGAGGAATTGCCGTGCGCAATATTGGCGAACGGCCCGGCGTGGATAAATGCTGGTGTGTTCTCAATCGTCTGCATCAGGTTCGGCTTCAATGTTTCGCGCATCAGCACGGTAGCTGCGCCCGCCGCGCGCACATCGTCGGCGGTCACCGGCTTGCCATCTTTCGTGAAGGCCACCACCATCTGACCGATCCGCGCGCGCAGGCTCTTAATCGACTCAACCGCGGTAGAGCCGGTTGCCAGCGCCAGGATCGCCATCAGCTCGCTGGCGACGGTCATGTCGAAGCCGGTATCGCGCGGGAAGCCGTGCTTGTCGCCACCCAGGCCAATCGTAATATTGCGCAGGAAACGGTCATTCACATCCATCGCGCGGCGAATCAAGATCCGGTCGGGGTCGATATTGAGCGGGTTGCCGTGGTACCAGCTGTTGTCCACCAGCGCGGCAACCTGGTTATGCGCCTGCTGAATCGCGTGAATGTCGCCGTTGAGGTGCACAATACTCTCTTCTAACGGCACCACCTGCGCGTAGCCGCCGCCCGCACCACCGCCCTTAATGCCAAATGCCGGGCCGAGCGAGCTTTGGCGCAGCGCAACCGTGGCGCGCTTGCCAATACGGTTCAGCGCCATGCCCAGGCCAATCGTCGTTGTGGTTTTGCCCTCGCCCAATGGCGTGGGGGTGATGGCAGTGACCAGAATATATTTACCCAGTGGCCGGTCGCGGTAGGCATCCAGCAAGTTCAGATCAACCTTCGCCTTGGTGCGGCCATGATATTCGATGTACTCTTCGGGGATGCCAAGCTGCCCGGCCACCGCGCTAATTGGCTCAATATGGGCTTCAGAGGCGATTTGCAGGCTGGTTTTCATAAGACGCTCCTTCGCGTAGTGGTGAATCGGGTGGAGGTTTAGCCGCCATAGCCCAAGCGGCTGGCAACTTTCGCAGCTGCGCCCACGGTCAGCCGCCCATAATCGGCCAGCCGATCGAGCGACACACGGTAGGCCGGGCCAGAAATACTGATGGCTGCAATCACCGCGCCGCTGGCATCGCGCACTGGCGCGGCAACCGCGTGCAGCCCTTCTTCGATTTCGCTAATTGCTAGGGCATAGCCGCGTTCACGCACCAGCGCCAGCTCGGTGCGCATGCGCTGCGGGTCGGTAATCGTGCGGTCGGTAATGCGGGGAAGCGGGCGGGCAAGAATGCGCTCAATCTCGGCAGCGGGTTGAAAGGCGAGCAGGGCTTTACCATTCGCCACGCAGGTTAACGTCGTGCGCCGCCCCACCCAGTTCGCGTCGCGCACCAGGTGTGGCCCCGAAAACTGCTCGACATTCATCACCTCATCGCCATCGCGTACCGCGAGAATAACGGTTTCGCGCAAGCTTTCGGCAAGCTCGATGAGGATCGGGCGCGCGGCGGTGCGAACATCGCCAAAATGTGTAACCTGCCCGGCCAGACGCAAGAGCATAAAACCCAGCCGATATTTCTCGGTGCCAGGCACACGCTCAAGCAAGCCTTCGCGCTCCATTGTCGCCAGCAGCCGCGAGGCCGTGCTTTTATGCAGCCGGGTTTTGCGGCTTAGCTCGCTCACGCCAAGCTCGGCTGGCCCATTGTCGAATACTTTCAACAGAGCTACCGCGCGCTGTACCGATTGAATCAGCGTTCCCGATTCGCGCTCGTCAGTATGTTGCATAATGTGAAACACAAACCATAATATGCAACATAATCGTATCACTGCCCTGTAAACCTGTCAACGACCGATTCTTGACTTTCGGTAAAAAACACATATACTCGACGTACACTAAGCGCCACACATACTTCCAGGTTGATGTTGTATGACTTTGTTGCATAATACGCAACATAGCCCTTATTGTGCAACAAACATTGGCAGGCATACCGCGCCTAAAGCGCCACCCGCCTTGTTTCTCGCACCTGCCCCCATCGCTGGTAATGCAGCGCGGCATAGCCATTGGCATACCTCTTTTGTAGCGTGATTTTGGGTAACACAGCGAGGAGAAACACATGGACAAACGCCCTACCCCGCAGCGGATCGGCATACTCATGGCTGTGCTGCTGTTTGCGGCCCTGCTGCTCGCTGCCTGTGGCGGCACGGCCAGCCAGCCGAAGATCACGATTAAGCTTGCCGAAAATGCCTGGACTGGCTCCTCGATTAATGTGAACGTGGCGAAGATTCTGCTGGAAGAAAAACTTGGCTATAAAGTCGAGATAGTAACGATTGACGAAAACGCCCAGTGGGCAGCGCTGGGCAATGGCGACCTGAGCGCCAGCCTGGAGGTATGGCCTTCGGGGCACGCAGCCAACGTCAAGCAATACATTGATGAGAAGAAGGTTGTTGAGAACCTTGGCCCGCTAGGCGTCGTTGGCAAGATCAGCTGGTACGTGCCAACCTATGTAGTGCAAGAACACCCAGAACTGGCGACGATCGATGGCTTTAAGAAGCCGGAAGATGTTGCACTTTTCAAAACCACCGAGTCGGGTGATAAAGGGCAGTTCCTGGCAGGTGACCCGAGCTGGGTACAATACGATGAGGATATCATCAAGAATAACGGCCTCGACCTGAAGGTCGTGCGTGCTGGTTCCGAGCAGGCAGTGCTGGCCGCGCTCGATGCTGCCTATAGCCGCAAACAGCCAATCCTATTCTACTTTTGGACGCCACACTCGATTCATGCGAAATACGACCTGACGGCGGTAAAGCTGCCTGAATACACCGAACAATGCTATGCTACTGCTAGCTCGGGTGGCGTGAACTGCGATTATCCTAAGGATGTACTCTTCAAGATCGCCTGGGCCGACCTGAAGAACAAAGCGCCCGACGCCTATCAGTTTTTGAAGAACATGCAATATACCGACAAAGATCAGATTGGGATGATCGCCTCGGTAGAGCTAGACAAGAAAACCGCCGAGCAGGCCGCGCGCGATTGGATTAGCAAAAACGAGAGCGTGTGGAAGACATGGATTCCCGCCAAATAAGAATCACTATACGTGGCAGCGGGCAGCAGGCAGTCGGGCGCAAACCGGCTGCCTGCTGCCGAATCGAAGAGAAACAGCGTGAGCGAAACCAGCAGCGAGCCTAAAATCGCGTGCCGTGATGTTTGGAAGGTGTTCGGGCGTACCCCCGAACGCGTGCTGAGCGCCATTAGCCCCGAACAAACCCACGCCCAGGTACTCGAACAAACCGGCCACGTCGTTGCGGTGCGCGGCGTGTCGTTTGATGTACGCAAGGGCGAAACCTTTGTAGTAATGGGCCTCTCGGGCAGCGGCAAATCGACGCTGGTGCGCTGCATCTCACGACTCACCGACCCGACCCGCGGCGAAATTCTGTTCGATGGACGCGACATCATGCAGATGAGCGAGACCGAGCTACGCGAGCTACGCCGCCACAAGATCAGCATGGTATTTCAGAACTTCGGACTCTTCCCACACCGCCGGGTAATCGACAATGTGGCGTATGGGCTTGAAGTGCGGGGCGTACCCAAGCGCGAGCGGCTTGAAACCGCCGCACGAATGATCGAGCTCGTTGGCCTGAGCGGCTGGGAATATCACCTACCACGCCAGCTTTCGGGCGGCATGCAACAGCGGGTTGGCCTGGCGCGCGCCCTGGCGGTCGATCCGGAGATTCTGCTGTTCGACGAGCCGTTCAGCGCGCTCGATCCGCTCATTCGGCGCGAAATGCAAGACGAACTCTTGCGCCTACAAAGCACGCTTCACAAAACCAGCATCTTCATTACCCACGATTTTGCCGAAGCGCTGAAGCTCGGCGACCGGATCGCAATTATGCGCCACGGGCAGTTTGTGCAAGTGGGTACCCCCGAAGAGTTAGTGCTGCATCCCAGGAATGATTATGTCAACGCATTTGTGAAAGATGCCCCGCGCGCGAAGGTCATCACTGCGGCAACAATTATGCAGCCCTGCCCGCCCGGCCTCGATCGCAGCGGCTGCCCGACAGTTTCGCCCGATACGAGCCTTGAGCAGTTAATGCCGCTGCTGATTGATACCGAGCAGCCGCTGCTGGTGATCAACGGCCATACGCAGCCGCTCGGTTATGTCGACCGCGTACAGGTATTGCAGGCGCTGGTTCTGGCTGAGTGAGCAACGCAAAGGACGCCATGGCAACACAAGCACAGCCGTTACCAGTTGCCCGGCCGCTCTGGCAGCGCCTGATGCCAGCACTGATCGTGCTGGGCCTGCTGGTAGTGGCTGGGCTGGCCGGGCGCGCACAACCATTCCTGGGCACGCAATTCCCCGAACAGTGGAATCTAGGCCTCCGTGCGCCGATCGACGCCTTTCAGGGTTGGGTGATCAGTAACCGCGCAACCCACCCGGTATTCACCTATTTCTTCAGCCCACTCAGCAGCACAATCGATGTTGGAATGCGTTTTGTCGAAGGTGTGTTACTAAGCACACCATGGATTGTGGTTGTCGTTGCATTTGGCTTGTTGGGCTTTTTGCTCGCGGGGTTGCGCCTTGGGCTGGGGTGTATGGCCGGGCTGCTGCTG
>JAFEAS010000088.1:10781-25773 GCA_018266315.1 Chloroflexi bacterium SZAS-1
ATTCTCGCCGCGCGCAGCGATCGCTTCGACCGGGTGCTGCGGCCAATTCTCGACGCAATGCAAACGATGCCAGCGTTTGTGTATCTCATCCCGGTATTGCTATTCTTCGGCGTCGCACGCGTGCCAGCAGTTATTTCCACGCTGGTCTACGCCATCCCACCAGCCATCCGCCTGACAAATCTCGGCATTCGGCAGGTGAGCCCACCAGCAATTGAGGCTGCCCGCGCGTTTGGCGCGACCCCGCACCAGATGCTTTTCCAGGTGCAGCTACCTCTGGCGCTGCCATCTATTATGGCTGGCGTAAACCAGACGATTATGATGGCCCTGGGTATGGTTGTTATCGCCGCGATGATTGGCGCGGGCGGCCTGGGACGCGAGGTATTAGTCGCGTTGCAGCGCTTGCAAGTGGGGCTGGCCTTCGAGGCCGGGCTGGCGATTGTCGTCCTGGCGATCATTCTCGATCGCCTGAGCGATGCCCTGAGCAAGCTCGATTTTTCCGACCTGGGCCGCCCGCGCACTTTACACCTGCCTACCTGGCTCCCGACCCACTGGGAAAGTGAAATCTACCGGCGAGCCAACCGCCTCAATGTTTTGAGCGAAATCCCCGCCCGCCTGCTCAGCCGCTTTGCGCGCACACCCGAAGGTCAGCGCCGTATTCGCGCGGCTGCGCCGCTGCTCAATAGCGCGCTTGTGCTCGCGGTGCTGTACGTTATTGCGCTGCTTGTGCCAATTGGCTCATTCCCCGACGAATGGCGGCTTTCGTTGCGCGGCCCCGCCGATGCGGCAGTCGCCTGGATGCGCGACAACCTGTACCAGATCGGCGACACGCCCTTCGGCACCGGCCCATTCAGCGATTTTCTGACAATCTATCTACTCAACCCGGTGCGCACCCTGCTGCGCGATCTGCTCCCCTGGCCGGTGGTGGCCCTGGGAATGGGCGCGCTGGGCTATTGGGCAGGCGGCTGGCGATTGTCGGTATTTTGCATCCTGGGCATGGTGGTAATAGGCTTACTGGGGATGTGGCCGCAGAGTATGGATACCTTCAGCCAGGTGCTCGTAACCATGCTTGTGACTATTGCAGTGGCGCTACCGCTTGGCGTGCTGGCATCGCAGCACGAATTGGTGCGCAACCTGCTACGACCTGTGCTCGACTTCCTGCAAACGATTCCTACCTTTGTGTACCTTGTACCGGTGATTATGCTGTTTAATGTCGGGCGCGTACCCGGGCTGATCGCCGCCGCGCTGTACGCCATCCCGCCCGGCATTAAGCTCACCGAGCTTGGCATTCGCCATGTGCCCGCTGAGGTAGTCGAAGCAGCCCGCGCATTTGGCTCAACACGCGGGCAAACGATTATAAAAGCGCAGCTGCCATTGGCGCGCCCCTCAATTATGGCGGGTGTTAACCAGATGATTATGATGGTGCTGGCAATGGTTATTATCGCGGGGCTAGTTGGTGGCGAGGGGCTGGGCCTTGAGGCAGTGACTGGCCTGGCACGCAACCAGACCGGGCGCGGCATTGAGGCGGGTCTGGCGATCGTGCTGCTGGCGATTATGCTCGACCGCATTACCCAGGCGTGGGCTGCCAAGCAGTAGCCTTTTGCAGTGGCGCAGAGGCAATGGTTTACGCATGACGTACCACGAATGCTGAGAATTGGTGCGTCATGCGTAAACCATCACATCAGGGATACAGCTACTTACCCTGTAATGCCGCCTGAACTGCCGCCTCAAGAGTTCCAGCATCCACCAGCTTGCCATTCACTTCGAACGTTGGCGTCGCATTCACCCCGCGCTGCTCGGATTGTTGGCGCGCTGCTTCCAGCACCGGCACAAATTTGTTCGACGAAAGCGCCTGATCGAATGCAGTTCGGTCGAGGCCAAGCGCATCGGCGTAGCTCTGCAGCAGCGGCACAACATTCGTGCTTTCGGACCACAGGCGCTGCCGGGCAAATAACAGCTCGTGCATCTGCCAGAATTTACCCTGCTCGCCGGCTGCCCGCGCCGCTGCCGCTGCGTTTACGGCATTTGCGTGCTGTGGCAGCGGGAAATCGTGGTAAATGAAGCGTACCTGCCCGCTATCAACATAGCGCTGAGTGAACACAGCCTCTTGCTGGGTAGCAAATGCGCCACAGGAAGGGCACTGGAAATCGCCATATTCAATCACTGTCACCGGGGCATCGGCCTTACCCATAAACGCAAAACCCTCGGGCGTCGTCCCCGTGGGTACATTAATCGCGCGCGGCGTAAAGGGAACAACCGCTACATTCGACTTCGGGCGCTGATTCACCAGGAAAACAATCGCACCAATCCCTACCAGAATCACCAGCGCCAAGATGATAAAGAATAGGGGCATGCGGCGCGAGTTATTACGTGGGAGCGCACGCCCACGCTGCTGGGTGGTCACTTTACGCGATTGAGCCATAGATATTGTTCTCCTCACAGTATAGTTAAACGAATGTGCTGCCAAGCATAAATGCCAGCACAACACTCACGATGATCATGATAACCGCGATATTCGCTGGGCCAAAGCGTCCGGGCATCGGAGTGCCCGCCGCAGCATCGGCGCCAGCATCACTGTCGGTAGCAGCTGCCAGCGGCTGCAACCAGGCGAACGTCAACATCATACACGTAATAATCGTAAAGGCGGTAAGCGCCATAAATGGAATATTGATTACGCCAAAAATGTCGAGGTAATCGACGGTGCAGGGAATACCCGAAGTACACGGCGGCGGCGGGAACCAGTCAGTTTTGATTAGTAAATAATGGTAGAGCGACACCCCCATGCCAACTACTGAAAAAGGCAAGACATACCAATGAAGCCCACGGTCGCGGCGAAAAATGCCAATCGCCAGTACAATCGCCAATGGATACATCAGGATACGCTGGTACCAGCAAAGCAAACAGGGCAGCCAGCCCAATACTTCGCTAAAAAAGAGGCTGCCGCAGGTTGCGATCCACGCTGCTAGCAGCGCAATATGGCGCGAGCTGGTACCCAGAAGATCAACCAGCTGGTCGACCCAATCCAGCGCTGCTGGTTCTTCAAATTGTTCTGTAACTTCGGTAGAAGAGGAAGTCGAATTCATGATGCCCCACATGTAACCACAACAAAACGGCCTGGCATACCTATGGCCGCGTGAGCGCGTATCATAGTAACACCGAACCAGGCTTGAGGAAAGGCTTCTTCACACACAGGTTTTTTTTCATCACGAAGGCGTAGTAACACTCTGCTACCATAGCAACCGTGATTGCAGAATTGAAGGCCAGCAGTACGCGCCTTCCTACTTATTTTTACTGTTAATACTATACGCTATGGCTCAACGAAAAACAACTTCGGCTAGCAACTCATCACAGCCCATACCTACCACCCCACACCGCATGCGAAACCAACGAACGATCGTGATTGGCTTTATTGCGCTATGCCTGCTTGCTTTAGCGGTATTTGCCATTCGCACAAACTCACGCGCCGCGCTGCCCGCGCTCGACCGCGCCGACCCCGCCAATGTAGCTGCGGTAACACAGGGCCGCCTGATCTACACCACCCGTTGTGCCAGCTGCCATGGCAGCGAGCTGCAGGGCGAAGCCGATTGGCCCCAGCGCCGCGCTAACGGCACGATGCCCGCCTCACCGCTGAACGCAAACGGCCAGGCATGGCAGCAGAGCGACCAGCAGCTGTTTACGACCATTCAGCGGGGCGGGCAAGCCAGCGCACCAGCCGGCACAATCAGCGTGATGCCAGCATTTGGCGATCGGCTGGGCGACACCGATATCTGGGCGGTGCTTTCGTATATTAAAAGCACCTGGCCTGCGGCATTGCGCCAGCGGCAGCCGTTACCGTAAGCGCTATATGCTATCGGCGGTTTAGCGCACAAAGATCCACGATGGTGCAATCAATAACCAGAAATATTTTGCCAGGTTGACATCAATAAATGCAATCCCGATCGAGATCAAAAAGATAAGGGGAGCGATAAGGCTACTCACAAACCCACGCCGCCGATCAGCATTGGTGAAATCGCTGGAAACGAGCCGATTGCGATGTACTGCATACCACCATACCAGCGCAGAGACGACCCCAACTAGCACCATCGTGAGCGCGTAGAAGATTGTCGCCGTGCGATTCCCACTTTCGCTGAGCACTGACGTAGGGAAGGGAATAAAGGCAACCAGCATCATCAGCAGTAGGTTGAGCCAGAGCAAGCGCATATCGTACCGGTTGATGTAGCGAAACTTGCGGTGATGGCTGATCCAGAACGTACCAATCACGAAAAAGCTGATGCAATAGCTGAGGTATTTTGGCATCAGATTCACGAGCTGGCTCAGCAGCTCGCTGTTGCTCGCCTCTCCCGCACCAGTTGGGAGGCGAATTTCTAACGCAAGCAGCGTAATAGCGATAGCAAATACAGCATCGCTAAAAAAGACGAGCCGTTCAAGCCCTATTTCATCATGTTGGATGCCTCTAGCATCGGGCTGGGCAGCTGCATTCTTCGGCGCTACCGGATGTGTAGCTGATGTTTGTTTTGTATGACGAGTCAAATTCCCCTCCTCTGCAAACCC
This sequence comes from Chloroflexi bacterium SZAS-1, assembly GCA_018266315.1. Classification (GTDB taxonomy): domain Bacteria; phylum Chloroflexota; class Chloroflexia; order Chloroflexales; family Roseiflexaceae; genus Kouleothrix. Next base: position 15,330 of record JAFEAS010000088.1, read on the forward strand.
CAAATACCATACATAGAGCAGACTATGCGCGCCGTGCCATTGCTTTATACGCAAACATAGCAGCAGTATACCAAACACCACACAGTGTACATGCGAAACGACAATTGCCGTAAGTACGTACTATCGCAGCCATTCAAGCGCTCGACACTAGTGCTACTTCAACCCTATAATACTAGATATTTCGCTCAAATACGTTACTTCCTCACAGCAGGAACAACATAATGCCAGACATGAACCAACCTTTTTTTTCGCTCTACACCCACGGGTTTATTCGCGTAGCAGTTGGCATCCCGGCCGTGCGCGTGGCCGACCCGGCATACAACGCCGCGCGCGCCCTTGAGCTGGCCCGGCGCGCCTCGACAGCCCACGCGGCGGTGGCACTCTTCCCCGAGCTGGGGATTTCGGCCTATAGCAACGACGACCTGTTTCAGCAAGATGCCTTGCTTGAGGCGAGCACCGCCGCGCTAGCCCAGCTGGTAGCGGCCAGCCACACGCTCACGCCGGTGCTGCTAGTGGGTGCGCCGCTACGCTTCGAGGGCAAGCTATTCAACTGCGCGGTGGTGATCTACCGTGGGCAGGTGCTGGGCATGGTGCCCAAAACCTTCTTGCCGAATTACCGCGAATTCTATGAGAAGCGCCAGTTCAGCGCGGCACGCAATGCGGTAAGCCGCGAGGTCGATTTTCTGGGCGCGCGCATCCCCTTCGGCAACGACCTGATCTTCGCGGCGCAAAACATCCCTAATTTCGTGCTGCACGCCGAAATCTGCGAAGATGTGTGGACGCCGATTCCACCCAGCACCTACGCCGCGCTGGCCGGTGCCACTGTGCTCGCTAACCTCTCGGCCAGTAATATCACCATTGGCAAGGCCGAATATCGTCGCGCGCTGTGTGCCGCGCAATCGGGCAAGTGTATCGCGGCCTACCTCTATTCTGCGGCTGGCCCGGGCGAATCGACGACCGACCTGGCCTGGGATGGCGATGCGCTAATCTACGAAAATAATGATCTACTGGCCGAATCTGCGCGCTTCGCCGACGACGAGCAGCTAATCATTGGCGACATTGATCTTGAGCGGCTGGCGCAAGATCGCATGCGTTCAAGCAGCTTCATCGACAGCGTGGCCGACCACCGTGAATACCTGCGCGCCATCCGCCAGGTACCGTTCGAGTTCGCAGTGCCAGCGGGCGAAATCGCCCTGGCGCGCACAATTGAGCGCTTCCCCTATGTTCCTAACCACCCGCTCAAGCGCGACGAGCGCTGCTACGAAGCCTACAACATCCAGGTGCACGGCCTGATGAAACGCCTGAGCAGCACGGGCATCGAACGCGTGGTCATTGGCGTCTCGGGCGGGCTGGATTCGACGCAGGCGCTGCTAGTGGCGGCCAGAACCATGGATCGGCTCAAGCTGCCGCGCACGAACATTCTGGCCTACACCATGCCGGGCTTTGCCACCAGCAGCGGCACGCTGCATAACGCCCACGCCCTGATGCAGGCGCTCTGTGTCACTGAGGAAAAGCTGGATATTCGCCCGGCCTGCTTGCAGATGCTGCGCGACCTGCGCCACCCATTCGCGGCAGGCCAGCCAGTGTACGACGTGACATTTGAGAATGTGCAGGCCGGTGAGCGCACCTCGCACCTGTTCCGGCTGGCGAACTACCACAATGCGCTGGTGCTTGGCACCGGCGACCTGAGCGAGCTGGCGCTGGGCTGGGCGACCTACGGTGTGGGCGACCATATGTCGCACTATAATGTCAACGCCTCGGTGCCGAAAACGCTGATCCAACACCTTATTCGCTGGGTGATCGACACGCGCCAGTTTGATGACGCCACCAGCGCAACCCTGCAATCGATCCTCGATACCGAAATCTCGCCCGAGCTGGTGCCTGCCAGCGACACGCACAGCAGCCAGCCAGCCCAGAGCACCCAGGCGACCATCGGCCCGTATGAGCTGCAAGACTTCAACCTCTACTTTATCACGCGCTACGGCTTCCGGCCCAGCAAAGTAGCCTACCTGAGCTATAACGCCTGGCACAACATAGCACGCGGCGCATGGCCTGCAGGCATACGCCCCGACCAGCGCAACGCGTATGATCTCGCCACGATTAAACGCTGGCTTGAAATCTTCGTGTTTCGCTTCTTCCAAATCAGCCAGTTCAAGCGCTCGGCAGTGCCAAATGGCCCGAAAGTCGGGTCGGGCGGCTCACTTTCACCGCGCGGCGACTGGCGGGCACCCAGCGATGCAGTAGCAACTGCCTGGCTCAACGAGCTGCGCCAACACGTCCCCGACCGCGAGCCAGAATCACTACCGCCAGGTTAAGTAGTATTACATTCCAGCACTCATAGGCATTGAGTGGCTACGGTACGCGCACGCCGCCAAACTCAACGCCCAGACGGCGCTGATCGTGCTGGGCGGCGTCGGCTTCGGCGGGCACCCAGGTGGGGCTGGCAATCCGCAGTAGCAATGCGCTTGTCGGCGGCGCTGGCTTCCCGGCAAGATCGAGCGCATACTGGTAGCGCTGCATGCCGGGTCGCAGATCAAAGCACTGCTCATGGAGAAATGGCGTGGTTGGCTGGGCAAAATCGGCGGCGGGCTGGTACGACACACAGGCGCGCGCCGGGCCAAGCGCCGCCGGGCGGGTTGCGCCCGGGGCCAGCTCAAGCGTGAGCGCTGCTGCCTGCTGCGGCCAGGGTATGCGCAACACCGCATCGCCATCCGTCCACGCCACCGTCGCACCATTGATCTGCTCGGGGTGGTAGAAGCCGCGCAGCTGTGCGATAAAATCATCGGGCGCGATCAAAGCGGCTGGTTCGGCGGCAGCAGGCTCCAGGCGGTACACCATGAAATCGAAGCTAAATTCCTGCGGTAGGCTAGGCTTCTGATCGCGCAACTGCTGAAACTCGGGCAGGCGCAGCGCCGCTGACCCGACCCGCACCGCCCGCAACCCCGGCAATTGCAGGCTGCCATTCGCCCCCAACACCAGGTATACCTGACGCCCCTGCGCTTGCCAGCGCCGCACATAGTCGCCCAGCTGCGCCGCGTACCGGCCAGGGTCGGTGCTGCGCACGACAAACGTGTCAAGACCATACGCATACTTCAGCGGCGTCGCCACTAGGTCGGGGGTGTCGCGCCCTTCGCCGCGAAACAGCAGCACATCACCCGGTGCAAATTGCCCAGCAATCGCAGCCAGCTGATCGAGCGCACCAGCATATTCTACATGCGGGTACAGCTGGCGATTGGTGAGCAAAAAGAACGCGACCTGCGCCAGCACTAAGGCACCAGCAAATACCAGCTGCACCCGCGCACGAAAGCGCGATGCTGGCTTGTGCGTTTGCGCCGCAGGAGGTTGCGCGGCATTCGTCGCACCAGCACTAACAAATGTGCTCTTCCACTGCGCAATGCTCACAATCAGGTAGGCCGCACAAAGGCTTAAGGCGGGGTAGGCCAGGGGAATGTAGCGCCGCAAAATATAGATATACGTTAAGTCGCTGGTGCCATAGCTCAGGCGCACAAAGAAGAACGTACTCACCAGGCTTGCCAGCAGAAACAACCACGAAGCGCGATTGAGCCCGCGCCACCACCACAGCGCCGCGCCGAGTAACGCCAGCAGCATTCCCAAGGGCGAAAGGTACCAGCCAACCCGCACCAGGTTAGCTTGCGCAATACCGATCTTCGCAGATTCGCCCGGGTTCGCAAACGAAAAGCTGGTCGCTTCGCGCGGGTTGCCCACGCGGGCAACAATATCATCGCGCTGTATCGGCAGCGCAGCAATGGTCGGCTGGTCGAGCGCAAGAGTCGAAGTGAGCACCCAGCCCAGCAGGCCGCGCGCATCATTCACGAGAAAGCTACGATTATGGCTATCTTTGCCCAGCAGCTGCAAGGAAGCGCCAGCTTGCACTTGGCTCAGTTCCGCGCCATTGGCGGGTGCTTCGCGCACACTCGCATCGGCCTGTGCAGTCGCATTCTGCACTGCTGCCGGGCGGCCGCGTAACCGTTGCGGCAACGCCGAAAGCGCATACGCTAGCGCATTTGGGTGCTCGGCTGCGGCAATGGGCGCACCAATATACCCTTGAAGCACCAGGCACTCCGCCGATGCGGGCTGGGCGATACAGCCAGGCAGCGCCGCTAGGGCGCGTCCAGTAAGAATTTGTGGACGAATGAAATAGCCATACAATCCCAGCGCCAATACCGCTAATGCCAAAGCAGCCAGCAGCCAATGCCGCCCGCGCAGCACCTGCCGCTCGAACCAGCGCTGCGGGCGGCCATCGCGGCGCAGCAGCACAAACGCGATAATCAGCACAACCAGCAGTGCAATTTCGGCAGGCAGGCGCCAGGTCTGTTTCAGCACACTTCGCGAGGTACCATAGAAGATTTCGCGCAGGGTTGGGTTGAGTAATGGGAGCGTCAATGTCGCAATAATTGCCGATTTATCCTGCAAGCGCGCAAACAAGGTGTCGATGACATAGGCCCGTGAGATCGTCACGATGTGGATGGACATATGGGCAAGCATCGCACTCAACCCCAACGCCAATGCCGATAGTGGGCGCGACCAGCGCCGCATTAGCGCTTGGTATGCAAGGTACGCCAGCAGTGGTAGCACAATTGGGAAGAAATCGATGCGCGCCATCGCCAGCTGCCCACCGGCCACACCCGCTAGCACACCAGCGAATGTGCGATAGTTCCCAGGCGCGAATGGCTGCTGTTGATTGGGACGCAATGAGGTGGGTTCGATGGGGAGGTGCATAGCAGCAAAAAAATACAGCGCCGCAAACGACAGAAACTGCGCGCAGGCTTCCGAGGTTGAGTAACGGCTGAACCACACTTGCGCGCCATTCAGCGCCAGAAATAGCGCGCCAAGCAGCCCAACCCAGCGCCCGGCCAGCCGCCGCCCCAGCATGCCCACGCTCCACACACCCAGCAACCCAAACATGCTGGTGGCAAGCAAGCCGCCACGTAATCCCAGCAAGCTCGCCAGCAAGCCTATCCACGCCGGGTAGAGGTGAAAGAACTGCGGCACAACACGACCCGAACTCAGCTCGCCATTATTAATCAGGAACCCGGCAAACCGCAGTCGCGTCGCGATATAGCGCTCTTTATCCTGAATACCGAGCAAATTGGTTCCGGCTTGCTCCGCCGCCGCGCGCAATAAAGGATCAGGTGACCGTTGATCTTCGGCAATCTGCTGAACGAGCGCATCGTGCTGTACAATGCCACCGGTACGTGCAATTGCAAAGCCGGTAGCAGCATACACCCCGGCATCGCGCGCGCCTAGTACCACCTCAAACGGTCGCGCCACCAGCAGCGCAAACAGCACAAGCACCGCCACAAACAATCCGGTAACACCATGCTGCGCCACCCAGGTTCGCACGGTACGCGGGCGAGCAATGGCGCCTGCTGCTGTGCGCGCTCGTTGCCAGCGCAACCCACCACGCCGCCAGGCAATAAATCCGCAAGCTAGACAAAACAGTATGAGCAGCAGCACATGCAGCCAGGCCGAAAAGATGCCTAGCTCAGCTAGCGTCAGTACCAGCCAACCATTGAGGAGCACACCAGCAGCGACACGCTCGAAGTGGCGTTCGAGCGCATCGGGCGGCTGCGCGGCACCGAGGAGGGCATAGCTGAAAAACAGGCCAGGCAGGTAGAGCAATGGGCACAGCACCAGGCTGGCAAACAAAGCAATCATAGAAACGACTTGTTCGGAGGAGCATCGATATGACAGATCGGCTGCTAGAACCGCACCGCCAACATACGATGCGATAGTGCAAAGCGACTACCATGCATCCATCACGCGGCGCGATTATAGCATACTGTTTACACTTGCGATCACCACGAGATCAGCTATAATAGCGGCGCTTTACCATAAATTTGAGGTCGTTTCGTGTCGCATATGTCAACACCGTCGGCAGACCAGGCCTACCCACCTGAATACTTCGCCGCCCAGATTCGCAAATCCGATGGCAAAATCGCCTGGCAGTACGGGCGCATTTTCGCCCTTGCGGGTGTACACGATGTGCGCGGGCTGCGGGTGGTTGATATTGGCTGTGGTGCCGGGCCAGGGCTACGCTACCTGGCGGCGCGTGGCGCAATTGTAGTAGGGCTTGATCACAGCCGCTACGCGCTCGAAACGGCGCTACAGCTCAGCCCTGCATCGAGTGTGGTATTGAACGACAGCGCACTCGGGCTACCGTGCCAGGATGGCAGTGCCGACCTGCTACTGCTCAGCGAGCTGGTTGAGCACATTAGCGGGGTTGGGCCGCTACTCGGCGAATGTTTCCGTATCCTACGCCCAGGTGGGCGCATTATCGTCACCACGCCAAACCTGTGGGATATTCGGCGCGCGCTGGCCCCAGTGACGGGGCGCGTATGGAGCGGCGATACCGACCCGACACATGTGAACCTTTACACCCCCACGCGCTTAGCCGCCGACCTGCGACAAGCCGGGTTTAGCGACATTTCCTGGCGCACCGGCGTCAAGCCAGCATACTGGCTTTCTTCGCGCCGGTTACGGCTGCGGCTGCCCTTACCCTACCCACCCCTGGTTGGCAATGGGCTGCTGGCGACAGGCATGCGCAGCACTTCATGAATGTTCTGATCGTCGGTCAGGGTGGCGTAACACGCGAATTTCGGCATTGGCCCGAGCGCGTACTGGCGCTGGCACTTGCACGCCGCGGCCATACAGTGTGGTCGATTGGCACCTTCGATCGTACCCGCACCGCACTCGCCACCCGCGACGAACAGATTGAGGGCGTCCAGGTGTACCGCGTGCGCTCAGCGTACTGGCCGAATGGCGAGCTTGCCCGCGCGCTGCGGCGCGGCCCCCGGCCCGATATTATTCACTTCATGCACCCGCGCAATGTTCTTGCGGCGCAAACAACGGCCTGGGCGCTTAAGCAGCGCATTCCTACGGTGTATACCTGGCTTGGCCCATTTCACGATCATTACCTGGCCCCCGATCGCGAGCGCCCATTCGAGGTTGCGCCTACCTACGAGCGGCTGATATTCAGCCGCCTTGCGCTGCTGCGGCGCTTACCAATCGAACGTGCCCCACGCGATCTGATCCGCAACTACCGTTTGCACTGGCCGTTGCGGATGGCGACCGCCCTGGCACCCTGTTCGGAATTCGAAGCAGGAATGATGCGCAAGCTCGGTATGCATCAGCCGCAAACCATGATCCCGCTCTGGATCGACGATCAATCAATTCGCACAACACCGCGCATACCACCACCACTGAGCCAACCACGGCCCTGGCTGCTGTTTGTTGGGCAAATCACGCCGCGCAAAGGGTATGATCTCGCGGTGCGGGCATTACCAACCATTCTGGCACAATACCCAACCGCAACACTGCTGGTTGTATCGGGGCTTAACCAGGCCCAGCGCAGCGAGTTGCTCCAACTAGCCGGGCAGCTTGGTGTCGAACGCCATATTGAAATACTGGGCTTTTTGCCTGATGCCGAGCTGGTAAACCTTTTTCGCGCCAGCGATACGCTGCTATTCCCCACGCGCTACGAAGGCTTCGGCTTACCATTGCTTGAAGCGATGGCCGCTGAGTGCCCAATCGTCACCACGGATATACCTGTCGTGCGCGAAATCGTCACCGACCAGCAGAATGGGCTGTTAGTAGCCCCCAACGATGCCGTCGCCCTGGCGAAAGCCACGCTCCAGCTGCTCGATACCCCAGCGCTTCGCCAAAAGCTTATTGCCGGTGGGCAAGCGACGTTGCGCACGCGCTTTGCCGAAGCTACTCTCGCGCCGCAGATCGAGCAATTCTATCGCGATGTCGTCGCGGGAGCGCCGCGGCATGGGTAAATCGGCCACGCCATCGACGCCCGGCTTACGCGGCCAGCTGGCCCAGGCTGTGGCGTGGAATACACTCTTTACCCCAATTAAGTTCTTCATTGATCTGATTGCGAACCTGATCAAAATCAATCTTCTCAGCAAGGCCGAGGTGGGCACGCTATCGCTATTCAGCTCGGCTACGAGCCTGGTGGGAATATGGATTGACTTTGGCATCGACCAGGCGCTGCCCAAATCTATTCCTGAAATCGAGCGTACCGGCGGGCAAGGTGCAGTACGGCGCTTTCTGAACCAGATCATCAAGCTCAAAATGGTTATCCTGGCGATTGCGCTGCTGGCAATTCCCTGGTGGGGCGGCCTGGTGATTAGCCATATGCGCGATGAGGTAGCCAAGCTTGTCACGCGCTATGGCAGCGAAGTCGCGCTGCTACAACATCAATTGCTCGATTATGGTTGGCTATTCCTGGGGGCGGTCGCGCTACTGCTGCTGCTTGGCTCACTCGACGATACGCTGAAGACCTACCTAATCAGCTTCTTCCGCCAGAAGGCATGGAATGTGATTGTGGCTATTGCCGCGCTGTTACTCCCAGTGCTCAGTGCAGCTGCGGTGCTTATGGGCTTGGGTGTGCTGGGTGTAATTGCAGCGATTATCATCACCACACTCGTAAGCGTGCTGATTACGTGGGGCAGTGTGCGGCGTGCAATGCGGAGCCTTCATGGGCAGCTGCCCGATGCGCCAATTCCAGCAGGCACATGGCAGCGCTTTGCGCCCTATGCAGGTATCTCATTTCTGCTTAGCGTCACCGACTTGCTTACCAGCCAGTATTTTGCAATTTACTGGCTACAGGGCGGCTTGCAGGAAATTGCCGTCTATTGGATTGCCTACAGCGTGATCAAACAGGTGCAAGGGTTTGTATATGCACCAATGGGCGGGCTGCAAGTGCCCTTGTTTACACAGGTGCGCGCCGAAGGAGATCTCCGGCTTGGCCGTGTCTTTAGCACTGTGGCCCGGCTTTTTCTGGTGCTGTTCGTCCCAGCAGGCATTCTGCTCAGCGTCTTTTTGCATAATCTTATTCTGATCCAATTCCCCGATTATGCGGCTGCCGTTCCCGCCGCGCTGGTGCTGATTCCCTTTATCTTCTTCGAGCCATTCGGTGGGCTGGGGCAAAACGTGCTGATGGTACATGAACAATACCGCTCAGTCGTCATCTCGCGCCTTGCCACATTCGTCAGTATTCCACTGCTGATCGTGTTGGGTGGTCTGGGCGCGCCTGGCATTGCCGCGGCGATGGGCACCGGGCGTATGCTTGCCGGACTCATTGTTTTGGTTCAAGCTATTCGCCTTTATCGGCTGCATTTCCCCTGGGGTTTCGCCGCAAAACTGGCGCTTGCTAGCACGATTGCGGCAACAGCGGCATTTGGACTGCTTGCCTGGGTCCAGATCCCATTCGGAACAACCAGTATTCCCGCCCGCTTGCTTTATCTTGCAATCAGCGCTATTGTAGGCTTGGCCGCACTCGGGCTGCTGCTTGTGAGCGCCCGCAGATTACGGCTACTCCAGGATGACGACCGTGCATTGCTGGCCGAAATACGCAATCCGCTGGCACGGCGGCTGGGCAAACTACTATGAGAGCTGAAACCGGGAACCAGCGCCCTGTTGCGCCACCGCCTGCTCGGTTGTATTCCGGGCCTGCGGCGAGATGGTTTGCACGTTGGGAAAAGGTTACCGAGCGGTTTGCAACACCCTTATTGTGGATTGCGATTATCGGCTACATCGTGGTGTTTGCGGTTGCTTCAAGCCTCAAGCTGGCCTGGTTTCGCCAGGGCTTCGATATGGCCGGCAATGAGCAAGTTATCTGGAATACACTCCACGGGCGCTTCTTCCAAACCTCGATATTCGCATTTATGCAGTACGATTTCGACGATGGCCCGGTACTGCTTGAGCTGCCACTCGCACTAGTGTATGGGCTACATCAATCGCCGTATACCCTGTTAGTGCTGCAAAGCATTGCCCTCGGCATCGCAGCCTGGCCGCTCTATTTGCTTGGGAGCGATCTGCTTGGGAGGCGCTGGCAAGGGCTGGCCCTCGCGCTGATCTACCTACTGCATCCCACCACGCAGCATATCAACATGTACGAGTTTCAGCTGCGCGCATTTATGATCCCCTTCGCACTAGGTGCCCTGTTGTTCCTGCGCCGCGCGCAGCTGCTACCCTATGTGCTTTGTCTGTTTCTCATGCTTTGTACCAAAACCGAGGCTGGCTTTACGCTGGTGATGTTTGGGGCGTATGCGCTCGTGCTGCGGCGGCCCTGGCCGTTTATAGCAATACCGCTTATAGCCGGGCCAGCCTGGGTCGCGGTCGCGCTCGGTATTATCGTGCCGCACTTCAGCCAGGGCAATTTCATTACCCAGATTTATAGCTATGGCGTGCTGGGCAATAGTATTGGCGATGTCATCTGGACGCTGCTCACCAACCCGCTGCTGCTACTGCAAACCATTGCAACACCACCTAAGCTCACCTTTGTGGCGCAGCTTTTGGGCCTGCAAGCATTTCTGGCGCTCATCAGCCCAATCGCATTCCTGGGACTACCGATTCTATTAATGAATATCATCGCCCCCAATCCCGTGCAATTTAGCCTGAATTACCAATACCC
>JAFEAS010000088.1:25803-25996 GCA_018266315.1 Chloroflexi bacterium SZAS-1
CATGGCTCCAACCCGCCGGCATGCTGGCGCTGCTGGCGATTGCAGTGGTAACGTGCCTGGGGATGAATAATGCCCTGCTGAGCCTGGCGCGGAATCACGAGCCTGCCGGGCGCGTCGCAGATGCCAATGCGATGCTCACACTCGTCCCATCGGATGCGGCACTAGCGGCGAGCAGCTTCTTAGCACCGCACCT
>JAFEAS010000089.1 GCA_018266315.1 Chloroflexi bacterium SZAS-1
CTACGATGTGAATGTTACACCAGCTGGAACGACCCCGCTGCTGCCGCCGCTGAAGTTCGCACTCTATGCCCTGATCATCGCGCTGTGTCTCTACCTCTGTCTACTGCGCATGACCCGCAGTGCTGCGCTAGCAGTACTGCTTGCACTGGTGGTGATGCTGGGTGGCGCGGCGGCGCTGGCCTGGATGCGCTTCCCCACGACATTTGTACTGCCGCGCCTGGCGGTGCTTGCACTTTGGAGCGTGCTGTTGCTGCTGGTGCTTGAGCACCTGATAGATTGGGCATTTGCGCGGGCAGGCGTGCCCCTAAGCAGCGGAGTGCTGCGCGCATTACTGCTCATATTCTTCGTGGGCTACTGGGTGAAGGCAGGCGCAATGCTCACGCCCTATTTTGTGGGTATTGACATGTCGTTGCAGCTGCAATGGGCGCGGCGCATCTTCAGTGGCGAGTTCTGGTCGTTCTATGGCACGAATAACCCCATGAACGAGCGCACCATGCCTGCTGCCGAATGGGGCGCATCGAAGCCGGTCATTCCCTACTCGCCCTGGTTCCATATTTTTGCTGGGCTGTTTCTGCTGCTCCCAATGCCTGCTGTACTCGCCGGGCATATGTTTAGCGCGCTCGTCGATTGCAGCCGCGTGTTCCTGATTGCGCTCCTCGGGCGCAAGGCTGGTCTGTCCGAGCGCGAGTCGGTATTCGCCAGTGCCCTGTATGCGGTCACGCCAGCAACGTTTTTGCTGCACTCGTGGGGCAACCTGCCTACCACCTTTGGCATCTGGTGGACACTCCTAGCCACGGTGTTTATTGTGGCGGCCTATCGACGGCTCGATCGCCCGGGGCCATTTGCAGTGCTGACGCTTATTCTCACCATCACCATGCTGATGTACACGGTGATGGCCGTGTTTATGATGGTGTTCCTCGCGCTGCTGCTGCCGGGGCTATGGCTCTTCGAGCGGCGCAGCGTTGCCGCCCCACACAGCTTCGCCGACCCCACGCCCGGCGCGCGCCGCCCAATCTACGCAATCGCCCTCGCGGCGCTGGCAGCGCTGGTGATTGCCACACTGGTATATTACGGCCAGTACATCCCGCTGATCATCGAGCGCACGCTGCCGTACTTCTTTGGCGGCAATACCGGCCAGAAAGCAGGCATCCAGAATCATCAGCCTTTCCTCGAATACCTGGCCGATTATATTCCGCGCCTGGGTTATATCTCGCGGTCGGTTGTATTTGGTTTGTGGGTGCCGCTCGTGCTTTCGTTCATCGGGTTGCTGCGCTTGCCCAATCGGCGCTTCCTGGTGCTGGCGCTAAGCTGGCTTGGTGTTACGATCCTCTTCACCATTGCGGGCAGCCGCATTGCTATGGTCGATAAGCAAGTGTTCTACTACATCCCCATGATGATGTTACTGACTGCGCCAGTGCTGGAATGGGCCTGGCGGCGCGGGCTAGCTGGCCGTTTGGCAGTGGGCGCGCTGTATGTTGGCACGCTTGGCTGCGCGCTGGCGCTCTGGTTCGAGCGGGTCGTGACGATTCGGCAATAGCCTATCACGCGCTCCACAGCGAACATACCCGATAGCTCAGTGAAGCGCAGTATATACAGAAAACAATGAAGATCGCACTCTATAACCTGACAACCACCGTCAAGCTCGGTGGCGTTGAAAGTATTGTATGGGATGTTGGGCAGAAGCTTGCCGCGCGCGGCCACAACGTCACGCTTTTTGGCGGGGAGGGAACCGTGCAGCGCCAGCCGCCGGGTGTGACGGTGAAGCGCTACCCATACATTGCGCGCGATATCTGGGGGCGGGTGCCGCCGTTGCGCAAATCGCTGAACCTGCTGAAGCTGCTTGAACGCCTGTCGATGGCGGCATGGGCGGTGGGCGACCTGATGCGCGGCGGCTTTGAGATTGTGCAGGTGGTAAAGCCCTACGATTTCCCGATCGGGGCGCATGTGCGCTTCTACCGGGGCGCGCGCCTAGTGTATAACTCGCACGGCACCGATTTCTTTCCTGGCGATCGGCTATTCCGCCGCACCATCGATGGCGCATTTGCGTGCAGCCGCTATAATGCCCGCATGGTCGAAGACCATTATCATATCCCAATCGACGTAGCATACAATGGCTTCGACGCCGAGCTATTTCGCCCGGCTGCGCCCAACCCACAATTGCGGGCGCGCTACGCGCCTGATGGTGCGCCGCTGATCTTCTATGCCGGGCGACTCGTCACATTCAAGGGGCTTGACTTCCTGCTCGATGCCATGGCGCGGCTGCCCAAAGCCCACCTACTTCTGGCGGGTGAAGGGCCGCACCGTGCGAACCTTGAGGCGCAAGCACAGCGGCTCGGTATCGCTGCGCGCACCCATTTCGTTGGTAACCGCCCGCACACCGAGCTGCCCCAGCTGCACGCCATCAGCGACGTATTCGTCATTCCCAGCACCGACCACGAAACCTTTTGCCTGGCAGCCTGCGAGGCGATGAGCTGTGAGCGCCCGGTGGTGGCGGCGCGCACCGGCGGGCTCACTGAAGTAGTGCGCGATGGCGAAACCGGCGTTATTGTACCGCCCGGCGATGCGTCCACGCTGGCCGAGGCGCTTCAGGCGTTGCTTGACGATGCGACGCTGCGGATGCGAATGGGGCGCGCTGGCCGCGAGTGGACGAATGCTATGTTTACCTGGGATGTGGTGATTGACCGCATGCTGACCACGTATGCCCGGGTGCTGGGTTAAACCGCGCGCGTTAGCATAGCCACTGGGCGCTACTTGCCAATACAAAACGTGCTAAAAATCGTTGCTAGCAGATCCTCCTGCACACCGTCACCAGTGATTTCACCAATTGCCACCAGCGCCGCCGTGAGATCAACCGCCAGCAGATCGGGCGGAATGCCTACCTCGTAGCCCGCAAGCGCATCCTGAACATGGCTGCTGGCGCGGGCCAGGGCATCGCGGTGCCGTGGGTTGCTCACCAGGCGCTCGCTACTCTGGGGCGCACCGCCCAGCAGCTGGCGAGTAATCGCTACAGCCAGCGCCGCCACCCCCGCGCCGGTAAGCGCCGAAATCAACAGTGCAGGCGGCCCGCTCGCGGGCGGAATTGCGCCTGCCACCTGTTCGGCCCCGAGCAGATCGCTTTTGTTCAACACTAGAATCGCTGGCTTGCCCGCCACCGCCGCCGCGATCTCAGCATCCTCGGGCGCGGGCGGCCCACTCGCATCGCGCACAAGCAGCACCAGATCGGCGGCGGACAGTGTCGCGCGGCTACGCATCACCCCTAATTGCTCAACCAGGTCGGTCGTTTCGGTAATTCCGGCAGTATCGACAAGCACCACCGGCACGCCATTCAGGTTGGCAGTTTCTTCAAGGGTGTCGCGGGTAGTGCCGGGAATAGGCGTAACAATCGCGCGATCGGTACGCAGCAACGCATTGAGCAGGCTCGATTTTCCGGCATTGGGGCGGCCCACCAGTGCCACGCGTGCCCCCTGCCGATAGACAATGCCCTGATCGGCCCCAATGAGCAGCCGCTCAAGCTGTTCGCGCGCGGCCTGAAGTGGCGCGGCAACAGGTTGCGGTTCAACCTCATCTTCCGGGAAATCGACGAGCGCGGTGCAATAAGCCAGCGGCGCAAGCAGCAGCGCACGCACGCGCCGCAGCTCGCCAGCCAGCCAGCCGCCCAGCTGATTCTGCGCCAGCGCCAGGGCGGTATCGGTTTTCGCCCGAATAACATCGAGCGTGGCCTCGGCCTGGCTCAGGTCGATGCGGCCATTGACAAAGGCGCGCAATGTAAATTCGCCTGGCTCGGCGGCGCGAGCGCCATGCCCTAAGGCCACCGCGAGCACACGGCTCATTACCAGCGGGCCGCCATGGCATGAAATTTCGGCCACGTCCTCGGCAGTGTAGCTATGCGGTCCGCGCATAAATACTGCCAGAACTTCATCGATGCGCGCGCCATCGGGGGCAACAACGTAGCCATAGCGCATACGGAACGGTCGCCATGGGCCAGGACGCACCGGCAGCACCATGCGCTGCAAAATGGCTAATGCGCCAGCGCCACTCAGGCGCACAATCCCAATGCCGCCTTCGCCAGGGGAAGTAGCAATTGCTACAATCGTATCGTCGTATAACACCTTGCGATTATAGCATGTTCGCGGGGCAATCTGGGTTGAAAATCGCCTGGTTCTCGGCTATAGTATGCGCACGAGCCAACATCACGGTAAGTAAGGTAGAAACGATGGCGGTTGTTCCTAACCCGGCAATGCTAAACGAAATCCCACTTTTTCGCGATCTTGCGTCCGAGCAGCTTGCGCGCTTGAATGAGCTGCTGCGTCGTAAAACCTTCCCGGCTGGCACGAATTTAATCAGCGCCGAGGAACCGGGCGAGGTAGTGTACATTATCTATGAAGGCACCGTAAAGGTTTATGTAACGCAGGCCGATGGCAACGATGTGATTATCGCCTTTGGCGGGCCAGGCGACATTGAAGGCGAGATGAGCATTCTCGAAAGCACTAGCCGCTCGGCAAATATTGTGACTCAAGAGCAAACCACCGTACTGTGGCTCGACCGGCTGACCTTTCAGGAATGCCTGCGAACCATGCCGCAAATTACCCTCAACCTCTTGCGCATCATGTCCGATCGCTTACGCCTTGCGAACGAGCGCATTCAGGCGTTGTGCGCGCTTGATGTGTATGGCCGCGTGGCGCGCCAGCTGCTCGCTTTTGGGCGGCAATATGGCAAGCCTGCCGCAAACGGCGCGCTCGTCATCCCGGTACGCCTAACCCAAAGCGATATTGCCAGCCTCGTCGGAGCCACGCGCGAGCGCGTCAACCAGGTCATAACCAGCTTCAAACAGCGCTCTTTCATTTCGGTTGATCGCAGCTACCACATTACCATCCTGAATGCCGCCGCCCTCGAACGCCAGATCCAGTAGTGCTCTGGATGGATAGTTTGTCAGCGGGCTTCAGCTGGCTGGCAGGTCGGCGCATCTGCAAGCCTTTCTGTCATACCCTGAACATGGCGTGTAGTAGACCTATACGTCGTTGCGCCTGCTGTGAAAAACTACACACCACTACTGTAACGCAATTCGCTGCCCCTAAGCCCCTGCGCCGCTAGAATAGCCCTGTACTCAAGAACGACCAGCGCAGCGGAAACGAGGTGAGCAGGATGCACGCAACACAGACCGCCCACAATGTCGCATTACACACGAACACGCGGCCTGGCCGCACTGCCAGCCGCACCGTCGCCCACACGCCCAGCCGCACTGTACATTATGCCGACGAAACGATTGGGTTTGAGCTATTTCGCCGCGCGATTATGCTGCGCGATGAAACCGCTTGGCTCGACATTAGCCTGCGTTACCGCCCGATGTTTATTTCCTGGGCCGCGCAGATCAATGCGAATGGGGTAACCGATGAGCACTGCGACGATATTGCCGACCGCGCCCTGGCCCGCGCCTGGGCCGCACTTTCGCCCGAGCGCTTCGCCCAATTCCCGAATCTTTCGGCGCTACTGGGCTATTTGCGGGCCTGCGTTTCGGCCACAACCATCGACACGGCACGCTCGCAAAATGCCCGCGAGCGCGCTTACCAGCGGCTAGTCTGCGAGCCACTTGCCACACCCGAAGAGCAGGCGTTCGCCCGCATCGAGCGCGCCGAGCTTTGGAACACGGCGATTGCGGCGGCCCACACGCAGCAAGAGCGTGTGGTGCTCCTCGAAAGCTTCTTGCTTGAGCTGCCACCGCGCGATATTCTGCTGCGGCACCCGCATCTATTCGCCGACATTCACGCCGTATACATGGCTAAACGGCATGTGCTCAGCCACCTACAGCGCAGCCCCGAGCTGCGGCAATTTTTCGATAGTGGCGATGCCTAAGCAACCCATTTCGCTATTTTGTTCGTATAATACTTAAACCTGTCTATATCAAGGAGGCTTTAATCATGGCTAAGAAAGTACGTGTCGCTATCATCGGCGTGGGTAACTGCGCATCATCGCTGGTACAGGGGGTTGAGTTTTACCGCAACGCCTCCGAAAACGAGCAGGTTCCGGGCTTGATGCATGTGAACCTTGGCGGATACCATATCAATGATATTGAGTTTTCGGCCGCATTCGACGTGGTAGAAACCAAAGTTGGTTTGGATCTGTCTGAGGCGATTTTCGCCGAACCAAACAACACGATTAAGTTCGCCGATGTGCCCAACCTGAACGTGCGCGTTGATCGCGGCATGACCCATGACGGTGTTGGGAAGTACCTGAGCACCCGAGTACGCAAGGCACGCGGCTCAACCGTCGATATTGCGCGTATTCTGCGCGAAACCGGCACCGATGTGGTCGTGAGCTATCTCCCAGTTGGCTCCGAAATGGCAACCAAGTGGTATGTCGAGCAGATTCTCGAAGCTGGTTGCGGTTTCGTGAACTGCATCCCGGTCTTCATTGCCTCGCAGCCCTACTGGACCAAGCGCTTCGCCGACAAGGGGTTGCCCATTATTGGCGACGACATTAAGAGCCAGGTGGGCGCAACCATCACCCACCGCATGCTGGCGAACCTGTTCCGCGAGCGCGGTGTGAAGCTGGATCGCACCTACCAGCTTAACTTTGGTGGGAATATGGACTTCTTCAACATGCTTGAGCGCGAGCGCCTGGAGTCGAAGAAGATCTCGAAGACTGGCGCGGTAACCAGCCAGCTCGATTACCAGCTGCCTGCCGACGATGTACATGTTGGCCCCAGCGACTATGTACCCTGGCTGACCGACCGCAAGTGGGCGTATATCCGCCTGGAAGGCACCACGTTTGGCAATGTGCCGCTGAATGTTGAGATGAAGCTGGAAGTGTGGGATAGCCCGAACAGCGCGGGCGTGGTCATCGACGCGGTGCGCTGCTTAAAGCTGGCCATGGATCGCGGCATAAGCGGGCCGTTGTTTGGGCCGTCGGCCTACCTGATGAAAACGCCGCCCAAGCAGTACACCGACGACATCGCGCGCCAGATGACAGATGCATTCATCACCGGCGAGGAGCTACCGGCGGCGATTGAAGGGCTGAAACCCAAAGTACCGGCGGCGAAGAAATAACCAAGTTCTGGCGAGTAACGCGAGCGCGGGGCGAAGTGCTATCGTCCCGCGCTTTTGCGCTTAGAAACCATTTGCAGTCGTCATCCGCAGGCGCAAAACACCAGCGCTCGTTGGGCTATTTTCCCTGTAGCGCGCGCCACACCTTTTCAGCGCGTAGTGGAAGATCGAGGTGGCGCACCCCGGCTGCGGCCAGCGCATCGTGTACGGCATTCGCAATCGCCGGCGTCGAGCCAATTGTAGCGGCCTCGCCAATGCCCTTCGCA
>JAFEAS010000008.1:0-14498 GCA_018266315.1 Chloroflexi bacterium SZAS-1
CGCGCCGATACACGCAAGCGCCTTCGTAAGCTGCTTGGTCGCAGCTATGTGTAATACCAAATTCGTTTGAACACGTGCGTTGTACGCGCCATATGCACGACAAGCCAAAATAAACGTGCGTGGTATGTGTGTTGATCAGCGAACTTGGTAGAACGCCGAACAAAGCGGCTACAGTGCAACGCATTACAGCCGTTTGTAGAGCGGGCGCGCTATTGCGAGCGCAGAGTAGGCATGAGAAAGCATAATCGCTCCTGCTGACTGCAAACCGCCGACCGCAAATGGTTCTGATATGGACAACACCTCTATCACTGTCCAATTGCTCAAGCCTGGTAAGGGGCGTACCATTCGTTATACTGGCGAGATTCTGCGCGCCGAAGTCGATTGGGTTTTGATTTTGGCGCATTGGGAACGACCACGCACCGATTTGGGCTATGTGGTGTTCGAGCCGGGCGATGCGTTCTATGAGTATTACTATACGCAGCGCTGGTATAATATTTTTGAGATTCGCACACCCGCCGGGGCGCTGAAGGGCTGGTACTGTAACATTACGCGCCCTGCTGTCATTGAAGCTAATACCATCACCTCAGAAGATCTTGAGCTTGATCTGTTTGTGTCGCCCGAGCGCACGATGATGCTGCGGCTCGACCGCGAGGAATTCGAGGCGCGCGGGTTTGCCACGCACGAGCCAACCACCTATACCGCTGCCCTGGCCGCGTTAGATCAGCTTGTGGCACTGGCCCAGGCGGGGATTGCACCGTTCGATGCGCACATAGACAGCGCGCAATAATTATCACACTATAGAGGCATAGCGCTTGTGCAGTTTCACTTTCGTTCTCTGACCCGGCTTGGGCATACATTAGCACTGCTTATAACGATGCTCGCGCTGATGGGCGCGTGCGGGCCAGCAGTTGCGCGGCCTGGCTCGTTGGTATTGCCCACGGCGGTTATTGCCCTGGCCACGGCGCCGTTGCCACCAACTGCGCTGCCGCCGGTTGCCTTTATTCCCACTGTTACTGCCGTGCCAAGCCCCACACCCGGGCAGCCCTGGCGCTTTGTGATACTTGGCGACACACGCACACAGGGACTCGACCCGCCAGAGGTTACCTCCCAGATTGTAGTACAGGCGGCGGCGGCGCACCCGGCGATGGTGCTGGCTGTGGGTGATTTGATTAATGCGCTGAATACTCCGGACGAAGTGCGCCAGCAATGGCAGAACTGGCGAGCCGTGGTAGCGCCGCTGGTTGCGGTTGATCACGGCTCGCCCTGGCTGTTGCCAACCCCTGGCAATCACGATGTGCAGAGCGGATCATGGGCGGCTGCGCTTTTCACCGAGGCATTTCCCGAGCTGCCTACAAATGGCCCGGCGGGCCTTGAGCGGCGCACTTACCTTGTTGATTATCGTGGTGTGCGTTTCATCTCGCTCGATTCGGAGCGATTGGAGGCGATGCATCTGCTTGATGATGCACAGCTCACATGGTTAGAAACGCAGCTACGCAATAACCCTAATCATGCGAAGACGATTGTTTTCAGCCACGACCCGGCCTATCCAGTCGGCCCACACATTGGCTCATCGCTGGATGTCTACCCACAGGTGCGCGACCGGTTTTGGGCGCTGTTGCGGCAGTATGGGGTGACAGCATATATTGCGGGGCACGAGCACCTATACAACCATCAGGTGATTGATGGAGTGCATCAGATTATCGCTGGTACAAGCGGCTCGTTCGTTTATGCGGGGTCGGGGGGCGAATTTTACCATTACGTGGTGGGCGAGGTGAGCAGCACGAGCCTGACATTTACGGTATATGATCAAGCGGGCCAGCAGCGCGACCGCTTTACAATACCATAGGCGGCTCGCTTATGTCGAAGCTATCGCTTCAGCATTGAGCGGCAGGCGCACAGTAAATGTCGAGCCGTGATTCAGCTCGCTATCTACCCAGATATCGCCGCCAAGCAGCAAACAAAGCTGGCGGCTTAGCGCAAGCCCCATACCAGTGCCGCCATACTTGCGTGTACGTGAATCGTCGATCTGGCTGAAATATTGAAACAGCTTTGGTATTTGCTCAGTTGCAATACCCACGCCTGTATCGCTCACCCGAAACACTGCCCAATCGTGCTCGGCAAACCGCTCTATCTCCAAGTTTAGCTCGATCGCCCCCTTCTCGGTAAATTTTGCGGCATTCCCAATTAAATTGAACAACACTTGCCGAACTTTGGTTGGATCGCTGCGCATACGAATAGGAACATCCGGCGTGTGGTCGCGTAAAATATTGCTGTTTCGGTCGATGAGTGGACGGACTGCCAGCACAACCTCGTTTACCACCATACGCAAGTCGAAGTCTTCAACGGTGAGGGTCGCTTTACCGGCTTCGATTTTTGAAATATCTAACACATCATTAATTAAATTGAGCAAATGTTTGCCGGCACCTTCCACCTGGCCCAAATCGTGCTCAAGGTGAGGCGCTAGCCCATTTAATTCGGCAGTGCCAAGCTTAATCAGTTCGGTGTAGCCCAGAATGGCAGTAAGTGGCGTGCGCAGCTCGTGGCTCATGGTCGAAAGGAATGCGCTCTTTGCGCGATTCGCTTCTTCAGCAAGTAAGCGCGCGGATTGCGCTTCGCTGGCGGCATAGCTGAGCTCGGCGGCATGTTGCTCAAGGGTGGCGCGTTGCTCACGTAAGTTGATTACCATCTGGTTAAACGACCATTGTAAATCGCCAATTTGGTCGTAATTAGTGACGGGTACGTTATGCTGCAGGTTGCCATTCGAGACGCTGCGGGCTGCCGCAGAGAGTGCCAAAAGCGGGCGAATAATCTGCCGTTGCAGCAAAATAGCCATGAGTCCAAGCATCAATGTGAGCGTGCAGAGAATTGCAATAACACTGGCAATGACATCGCGGATGGCGGTTGCGACTTCCTGCTGATTCGTGGCATTTTCTTGCGCGAAATAGTTTGTAAGATCGGCCTGGAGCTTGGCTGCTGGATCTTCATAATCAAACAGCAGATCAAGCACTCCAGCTTTATTTTGCGCAATTTGCGCATCGGAAAGGCTGCTGATAGCATTGACGTCCTGGTGTAGCTGTTTCAATAGGTTGGATTGCCGATTAAGCAGTTCTTGCTCACCAGGCTCTTGGCCTTCTACTTTACCTAGCTCGGTCAATTGCACCAAAATTTGCTCACCACGTGCTACCGCATTGCTGGTTTCTTCTTTATAGACATTATTCCCGGTGTTAATAAACGTTGCCATCTCACTCGCTGCCCGAACCATATTTGTATTGAGCTCGTTTGAGAGCGCTGCTTGCTGGCCGGCAATAATGAGGTGGTTAGCTTTTGATCGTAAGGTGAGTAAGGTAGTGATCGATAGGGCAGCCAGTGCAAGCACAATGGCCAATACTATCATCCCGACCAAAAGTAATTGTTGGTTGAGTGAGCGAAACTTCATGGTTACAGCTATGATATAAGCCAGTTGATAGCAAACTATCTATGGTGCAGCCCAAACCAGTATATAAGAGATCCTGTAGCAACTGTTCTGCGAATTATATGCGGATTACGCACGATATTGCAAGAGTTACACCGTTGTGAGTATTGTAGCAGGTACGTTGTGTGAGTCTGCTGTGCGCCATGTGCGTGCTTGCAGGCATCGCAGCTGATTTGTTCATTGTATGGCAGGCCGCGCAGGCTCGCGAACGCTTGCATATCGGCACAACCCCTGCTACACTACGCCGCGCTATGCATACCATTGGCGTTATTATTGTTTCGTTCAATACGCATGCCTTGCTGCGTGCCTGCCTTGAGTCATTGCAGACCTGCACGTTACAGCTTCGTATCGTGGTGGTTGATAATGCCTCGCAGGATGGCAGCGCCACGCTCGTGCGCGAAGCCTTCCCCGCCGTTGATCTGATTGCATTACGCGAAAATATTGGGTTTGCAGCTGGCACGAATGTAGGAATTCGGCACCTGGGCGTTGGCACTACTCCAGGCGCGCTTGCCACGCTGCAGCCTTTGCCAGGTGTTCCCGCTTCACCGCCCGAATACGTGCTGCTGCTCAACCCCGACACTGTTGTGCAGCCGGGCGCCATCGAGGTGCTCGTTGCGTTTCTTGAGCAGCACCCACGTGTAGGCGCAGTTGGGCCGCGGCTGCTCAACCCCAACGGAAGCGTACAAGCGGCGGCGTTTCGCTTCCCCACGCTTGCCATGACGGCGCTCGATCTCTTCCCGCCGGGCGAGGTGTTGCCTGGTCGGCTGTATAACTCGTGGTGGCATGGCCGCTACCCGCACGAGTCCGCTGCCCATGCGTCATTCCCGATCGATCATCCCCTGGGTGCGTGTATTCTGACGCGGCGCGCAGTGCTTGAGCAGGTGGGGCTGCTCGACGAGCAATTCTTCATGTATGCTGAAGAAGTTGATTGGTGCTACCGCGTGCGCGCCGCAGGCTGGGCGATCTGGCAGGAGCCGTGCGCGCAGGTGACGCATGTGGGTGGCGCATCGACCCGCCAGTTTCGCGGGGCAATGCAGATCGCGCTGTATCGCAGCCGGTTGCGTTTTTTTCAAAAACACTATTCACGGGCGTTTATTCGCGCCAATAGCTGGATTGTGCGCATGGGCATGCTACGGGTTGTGCTGCGCGATTTGCGCGCTTACATGCGCGGCCAGCTCAATAGCGATGAGCTGCGCACCCGGCTGTGGACGTATGGGACGATTGCCCGGCTATGACTGATGACCAGCAGGTACCCCAGCCTGAACTGCAATTGCCAGCAATCGGCGCGCTGCCGCTGACGGTGGCAATCATTGCGAAAGATGAGGCTCGCCATATTGGCGCGGCGCTCGATAGTGTCGCCGGGCTGGGTGCTGCGCTGGTGTTGCTCGATGAGCGCACACGCGATCATACCGCGGCGGTTGCTATGGCGCATGGGGCACGGCTGGTCGCTGAACCGTGGCGCGGCTTTGGGGCGCAGCGTAATCGCGCGCTTGAGCTGTGCGCTAGCGAGTGGGTGCTGTTCCTCGATGCCGACGAGCGTGTGACACCCGAGCTGCGCGACGAAATTATTCAGGTTGTCGAAAGCGGCGTGGGCAGCGCAGGGAGTTCATCAATCGCTGGCTACTGGATTCCGCGCTACAATCAGTTTTTTGGGCGCGTGTTGCGCGGCGGCGGCTGGTACCCCGATCCTCAGCTGCGGCTGCTGCGCTGCACCCAGGCCCATTACGATGAGGCGCGCAAGGTACACGAATTTGCTGAGCTCGATGGGCGTGCCGAAACCTTGCATGGGCATTTACTACACCTGAATATCGAGCGGCTCGATGAGCTATGGCATAAGCAGCGCGCCTACGCGCAGCAAGAGGCGCAGACGCTGTTCCAGAGTGGACGCCGCGCGCGCTGGCGCAATTTCGTTGGGGCACCTGCGCGCGAGTTTATGCGGCGCTATATTACGCTTGGCGGCTGGCGTGATGGTGCGATGGGATTGTTGATGTGTGCGACCCTCGCCTACTTTGAGGTGGTGAAGTTCGCCGATTTGAAGCGCCTGGAACGCCCGTGACGCATTTCGAGTATTACTATCGCCGCCGCCACCTCGATGGTACAACCAGCATTTCGGTTAGCTCTGGGCCGGTGGTTGTACGTTGCAATACCGATATGCTCGGTGTCTTCGATTATCGGCTGGGGTGGCCGTCGATTGCGTTGCCACAGCCGGGACGGCGTGGGACGAGCCAGCGCACGATTGACCGCCCCGCAGCGGTGGCGGCGCGCCTCTGGCTGTGGTATACCCGGCCGATGCGCATCATTCAGCAGTTTGATCAATCGGCTGGAACAACACACTTCCGCATTGATTTTGCGACAACGCCGCTGTGTATGCCCCAGGCAACCTACCAGACCGATCTCTACCTTGACCTCTTTGTCACGGCCAATGGCGATGATTATGTCATCGACGATGAGGATGAGCTAGTGCGCGCCGCTTCTCAGGGCCTCATTTCGCCGGAATCCCAGGCCGCCGTGCTGTCGCAGTGCGATGCGCTGGTGCAGCTGCTTGAGGCAGGTCAATTTCTCGACTGGCTGGCAAGCTGCTATAGCGTACCGTTTACATTCGATGATCTGCGGGGCGAACGCGATAACCAGAAGCAGGGCTTTGGCCCCGGCGAACCCGATGGCTGGCCGCTGGGGGCAAACTAATGCCAGCGTTGGCGATTGTGATTGTGTCGTGGAATACGCGCGCGCTGCTGCACCGTGCGATTGTAACTGTACATGCCTCGCTGGCGGGTGCGGGCATCGCCTACCAGATCATTGTCGTTGATAATGCCTCGCACGATGGCACGCCAGCGATGCTGCGCGCCGCGCATCCCGAGGTTGAGCTGATTGAGGCAGGCGCAAACCTGGGCTTTGCCGGGGGCAATAACCTGGCATTGCGCAAACTGCTGCCTGCTGAATCCGCGCCTACGCCAGACGTTCAGTACGTGCTGCTGCTCAATCCTGATACTGAAACCGTTGGTGACGCCATCCCACAGCTGGTGCGCTACCTCGCTGCGAATCCCGATGTTGTGGCGGTTGGGCCACAGCTGCGCTACCTCGATGGCAGCGTGCAATCGTCGCGGCGGCGCTTCCCAACCCGTGGGGTATATTTCTGGGAAAGTACCCCGCTGGCGCAGCGCTGGCCTAATAACCCGTGGGCGCGGCGCTACCGCTGCACCGACATGCCCGACGACCGGGAACAAGCGGCGGATTGGCTGGTTGGTGCCGCGCTGCTGGTGCGCTGCACTGCGATTGAGCGCGCTGGATTGCTCGATGCTGGTTTCGCTATGTATTCGGAAGAGCTAGAATGGCAGCGCCGACTGGGGCGGTTTGGGAAGATTGTGTATGTTCCTAGCGCTGTCATTATTCACCACGAAGGCAAGAGCAGCGAACAGGCCCCGGCACAGCGCTACCTCAACTTTCAGCACAGCCGCGTTCGCGATGCAGCGATGGTGTATGGCCCGCGTTTCGCTAGCCTGCTGCGCTGGTTTCTACGCACAGCCTACGCTGCCGAGCTGGCAACCGAAGCCGCAAAGTGGCTGGTGGGCCATAAGCGCCCACTACGTGCGCAGCGGGTAGGGGTATACTGGCGCGTGTTGCGCGGGCTATAGTGCCCGGCAGCGGCGGCGCAGGAGTGCTATAATGCCTGCACTTTCTCTATCACTCGCGAGGTGCGTCGATGCGTTGGTCGGCCTCTTCAACAACGAATCGTGCAGGTGTATTTGGCGTACTGGCTGGCGTAGCTGGCAGCCTGTGCTGCCTCGGCCCCGCGGTTGCGCTCATGTTCGGTGCCGGTGCTTCGTCGGTGCTTTGGGGGCTGGTACTGCGGCGCGACCTTGCGCTGGCACTTGGCGCGCTATTACTGCTGATTGGGTTCGGGCTAGCGCTACGGCATACGCAGGCATGCGCCTTGCCTGCACGGGCGCGCTGGCGCGCGCCGCTGCTGATGCTGGCCGCCTTTGTGTTTAGCTATGGGTTGCTGGGAATGCTGTTGCCGCAGCTGGCAGCGCAGCAGTTGCAGGTGAGCAGTGTCACGGTATTGCATCAACCGGCGGCTGCCCCCTCCCACGCTTTGGCCAAAACAAACCGTGTTACGCTGATCATTGAGAAAATGGATTGCCCGCCCTGTGCAGCCAAAGTGCGCTCGCTGCTGGGTCGCAAGCCGTATGTGCGTGCTGCAATCGTCGAGCCGGGGAATCAGCAGGTGATCATCGACTACGATCCGACGCAAATCGAGGCTCATGCGCTTACACAGCTCTTCCCCCACAGTTTTGGTATCACCATCAAGAACGATATAGCCATTCAGTAGGGCAATTGCTGGCATTGCCCTATTAGAGCGTTCGCTTAACCAAACACACTCTTCATTTTTTGGTGCTACAGACTCGTAAGAGGCAAGCGAAAGCCCTACGTTTACACGAATTACGCAGTCGCCCGCGTGTGAGGAACAGTGCCTGCGGCAGCAAGGTACGCTTATAGCTGTAGGACTTACGCAGTTGGCGTATTGAGCATGCAGCATTGCGGTACACTTCATGTTCGTTGGGTGTGGTTTTTCCGCGCGGAACGCGGAAAAACCACACCCAAAAAGATCAGCACCTACCTTGCTGCCGCAGGCAAAAAGCCGCCCATTGCGCTGCCGAACAACGCAACTGCGTAACTCCCAAGCTGCTTGTAAAATAATGCGGCCCTGTGCATAAGCAGCAAAGCCATGAGGATGCGCAATGGTTCATACCGACTGCACTCTGTTATCGCGCCCTACGCGGCAACACTACAATACGCACATTCAACTAGCGTGGGCTTGCACGCAGGTGCTCAAACGTTGAGATTCCTCATCAAACGGGGACAGAGGTGTGGAGAAGGGGCGACCTAGCGGACGGGGTGGCGTGGGCCGCTATGCGCCAAGTTCACGGGCCGATTGTGTTTCTGGCAAGGTTGTATTATTCAATCCTTGCAGAAAGCGGCCTAACAGCAGCTCGAATTGTTCGAGCTGGCGTTCGCTAAAGCTCGAAAGCATGCGCTCCATATCGTTGTGCCGCGCTATCATCACTTCGTGGGCGCGCGCTTTGCCAGCGACGGTGAGCGTTACCTCGATCACCCGCCGATCGCCCGGGCTACGCACCCGCTCTACTAGACCATCTGCAATGAGCCGATCCACAATGCCTGTGAGTGTCCCACCAGATTGTTGGGTGGCATCGGCGAGCTCGCCCATCCGGCACGACCCGCTATCGTGGATCGCCAACAGGGTTACCATTTGTGGTAATGTCAGGGCGATCTCTGGGCGTGTGAGCGTCTGGATGGCCTGTTTTTGCCCCTGCCACGTCAGATCGCGGAAAATGCGATCGAGTGCTTCAATGCGACCCAATTGGACTGTTCGCTGGGTCATGGGAGCCTCCAAACAATAAAAAGTTAATGCATTTGACATATCCTAACGCAGAAGTATACACCTGTCAATATATCTACGTCATTTTTACTACTGAGAAAATTGTGCTGGCGTTGTATATTCGCCCTGCGCCCAAAAAAGTTTACGCCTAACTTCATGAAAATACTACAGGGTTTGAAAAAAGCTTTACGCTTATGTCAGAACAATAGCATAAGCTAGTTGACATGTATGCTAGAATACGCGCAGACTACATTGAAGGAATGTCAGGAAAAGCGCCTCTCAGTGTGCAGAATGAGCGGAACCCAGAGAGCAGTACGTGATGAATTGCGCCGAAGCCCGTCTTCTCCTTGATCGTGGGATCACTCCTGGCTCTACGCCACCTGAGCGCGCCGCCCTCGGATTTCACCTGGCTGGCTGTGCCGAATGCCGCGCTTATCGTGCAGCAAGCGAACATGATCTTCTCCAATCGCTGCTGCTTCAGTCGCACCCTGCGCCTGCGCCGAAGCGACCCGACTCAGTGCATGCCCACGCGCCCGTAAGCCCTCAGGTTGCAGCGACACCGCCACGCCAACGCCGCAAGCTGCGTACAGTAGCAGCGCATGCAATGTGGTATATTGGCCTGAGCGCCCTTGCAGCGTTGGCGCTCCTAGTGGTTGGTACGGTGGGTTGGGCATTGCTTACAGGCATGCAAATTCACCGAAATGTTCAGGCGATGATAATCCCTACAGTCACACCGCCGCCGACGTTTCTACCTGCTACTGCTACATCGCTCCCCCCAACGACTATAATAGCGCCTACCAGTGTTCCAGCTACGTTTACACCATTGCCACCGACTGCTTCGCCAGTACCAACAGCACTACCAGCTACGCCTACGCCTAACGCGCCACCGGCGCGCGCGCCAGTGACGGTGTTATTACTGGGGAGCGATCAGCGGCCCGATGAGGCCGATCCGGCGCGTACCGATGCAATAATCGTAGCGCGTATCGACCCCCAGCGCCAGCGGGTAGCGCTGCTTTCGTTGCCGCGCGACTTATGGGTGACCATCCCAGGGTATGGCGAAACCCGAATCAATGCTGCCCATGTATGGGGGGAAATCTATAAAGATCCAGCGGGCGGTATCGGGTTAGCACAAAAAACCGTGAGCAACTTACTCAATATTCCAATCGATTACACGGTGTATATTAACTTCCAGGGCTTTATTGGCGCGATTGATGCTCTGGGTGGCGTACCCGTCGATGTCGAAAAAGAACTCTACGACGATCATTTCCCGACGATGGATTATGGCTACACAGTGGCGCATTTCCTGCCGGGCCGCCAGCAGATGGATGGCGAAACCGCACTCATGTACAGCCGTATTCGCCACCCCGACAGTGATTTTGCGCGTATGCGGCGGCAGCAGGCAGTGCTAATAGGGGTACTTACCAGCCTACGCGAGCATAATGTGCTCCAAAATCTTCAGCAGCTGGAAGATGTAACCAGTGCCCTGCGCGACTATGTGAAAACCGATCTCCCCGAAGAACGTATCCTGGGGTTCACCTGGGCTTTACGCAACGTACAGATGACACAGATCGAACACTATTTTCTTGATGTTGACATGATTACTTTTGGTGTTGGCGATGATCGCTGGGCAGAAGTAGCCCAGCCTGATGCCTTAGAGCAACTTGCTCAACAACTTTTGGGCGAATAACTGATTTTCAATTATTTACGCTTATTCAACAGAACAGTGTCGATTTTGTAAACGAAATCGACACTGTTTTTATTGCTACACCGCTCAATAATCAGGGTTTTAGCGCATTGGAATGCTTTATGTTTATATATATTGACAGAAAGTGAAAAATACATTAGTATGGCTTACATCGTACCCATGTGTTAGTACCATTTACTTGCGAGCGGCAATAATTCTTTCGGGTTGCGCGCAAGTGCAGGGAGAGCATAGCGGGATAATGCTCTGTTACGGCTGTGCCATAAGAGCATCGATGCGGGCGTTCGCTCACCGCTTCTGTGCCCGTGGTATCAGCGAACGTCTTAATGAATTGAAAAATTGTCATTTTATTATGGCAATTTTCCAACTGTCATTTTCAGAATGGATTGCGTACTGTAAGGTTCTTTTGCCGCATTGTAATGCGGAACAGTGTACGAAACAATGAAGGTTCTCTGAAAGTTTGCTGATTGTTTGCAGATTTTAACGTTTCATGATACACTCGCGCGCAATCCCAATGGTTCAACCTTTGAACACAAGCCCCGTCGCTGTTGATGTGTGCTTAAGCGATCTAGCTTGCATAGTTTGCTTGTGCCAAAGGTCTGAGAGTGAGGAGTCGCTCCATGCTTGAGCATAGTCGCCTGCCACGGTCGTCACCTGAATCGGGTGATTTGTACCAGTTACAGCAACGTGCTAACCGGCAACGTCAGCGATACCGTCGCCCATCGCAGTCGTTCGTGGCCCAGCAGCAGTTACGCAATACGTTCGGTTCTCCTCTTAAATCCCTTTCCCGTCTCCCCGCCCGGTTCTTGCTCCACACGGTTGTGGCCCTCGTATTGCCGATTGCAGTGCTGCTCAGCCAGTTTCAAACCACCACGGTGCCGCTGCCCGCTAGCCAGCTTGCGCTGCCGCCCGTGAATGGCGATATTGTTGCCCCTGTTGCACCCATAAGCCTCGATGCGCAAACCGTTGAGGGCGATGCGCCGCTTGAGGATAATGGCGATATTCCTGTGCCGCTATCGCTGGTTTCGCGCACCGAGGCCTTGGCCCCGGTGGTTGTGAACGCGACGATTGCAGGCGAACGAATTAATTTGCGCAATGGCCCAAGCACGCAATACGACGCGGTTGGGCGCATTTCGGGTGGTACCCCGGTGCAGGTTATTGGCCGCTACCACGATAGCAACTGGTTCCAGGTGCGCGAGCGCGCGGGCAAGCCAGTATACTGGGTAGCAGGTGAGCTGTTGAATTTGCCTGACGGCAGTGCCGATACATTGTTTGAGGTTCAGGCCGATCAGATTCTGCCGCCGCCGCCACCCAAGGTTGCGACTGTCAACGAGACGGGCTTGCAACTGCGCGATGGCCCGGGCACGAACTATGTCTCGATGGCGAAGCTCGATGCCGGTGCCCAGCTTGATCTGCTCGAACGTTACCAGGATTGGTTCCATGTTGGTATTCCCGGTGGCACAGATGGCTGGGTCAAGGGCAATTTTCTCGGTATTCAGCCGGGCGTAGTTGAGCGCCTGCTGGCCGCGGAAGCGGTGCCCGATCCGAATCCTGCGCTGGTTGGCTTGATCGCTGAGGATACGGTGAATCTGCGCAAAGGCCCCGATTCAAAGTACCAGAAGATTGGTGGCGTGAATGCTGGCCTGCGGGTTGATCTGGTTGGTAAGTACAACGATTGGTTCCAGATTAAGCTCGGTGATGGCACCAAGGCCTGGATCTTCAACGATTTCCTGAATGTGACTGAACGCGTGATTCGACGTGTGCCGCTATCGAAGGATTTCCCAGCGTTGCCGGTAACCGCGCGGGCGCGGGCAGCGAGCGGCGGCAGATCGGTCGATGTTTCGAATATTCCAGCCAGCGGCGATGTAGCCAGCTATGCGATCCAGTTCACTGGCTCGCGCTATGTCTATGGTGGTGCCAGCCCGCGCGGCTTCGATTGCAGCGGCCTGACGAGCTATGTCTATGGTAAGTTTGGTGTCAGTTTACCGCACAGTGCTGCCGGGCAGTTCAGTACGCGCTATGGCGCGGCCATCAGTTCGATGGATAACCTGAAGGCGGGCGATCTGGTGTTCTTCGCAGGTACTGCTGGGCATC
This sequence comes from Chloroflexi bacterium SZAS-1, assembly GCA_018266315.1. Classification (GTDB taxonomy): domain Bacteria; phylum Chloroflexota; class Chloroflexia; order Chloroflexales; family Roseiflexaceae; genus Kouleothrix. The sequence goes on from JAFEAS010000008.1 coordinate 12,667, forward strand.
GCGGTATCAGCCACGTGGGTATTTATATTGGTGGCGGCCGCATCGTGCATGCAATGACCCCACGCTTTGGCGTGCAGGTTTCAAACCTGTACGATGACTACTGGGTGCGGCACTATGCTGGTGCTATTCGTCCGAACCGCTAATACGCTCATACGACCCTGAAATGGAGCCGATGGTATTTCACCATCGGCTTCTTTTTTTTGCCCAGGTATATATGCGAGTGGAAGTGCAACGTATTCTCATTCGAGCGCCAGCCGCGCCTCAGCAAGGGTCTTACCGGGCAATGCTATAATCAGATACTTACCTACGATATGCGTTTGCAGGGAATACATTCGCTCATTCAATCCATACAAGGAAGGATGTATTGTGAAAGGATTAGTTCTGAGTGGGGGCAAGGGCACACGCTTACGCCCGATTACCTATACCAGCGCCAAGCAATTGGTGCCGGTAGCGAATAAGCCCGTGCTGTTTCGCGTCATCGAGGCGATCCGCGACGCGGGCATCGACGAGATTGGCATTGTGATTGGTGATACCGGCGCCGAAGTGCGTGAGGCAGTGGGCGATGGGCGGCGCTGGGGTGTGCACATTGAATATATACCGCAAGATGCGCCGCTGGGCCTGGCGCATGCCGTGAAGATATCGCGCGATTTTATTGGCGACGAGCGCTTTGTGATGTTTCTCGGCGATAACTGCATTCAGGGCGGTATTTCAGCGCTTATCGAGCAGTTTGGGCACAGTAGCTACAATGCGCAAATTGTGCTGAAGCAGGTGCCGAATCCGCAGCAATATGGCGTGGCCGAATTGGATGCGCAAGGGCGCATTCTACGGCTTACCGAAAAGCCGCGCACGCCCCGCTCGAACCTTGCGCTGGTGGGGATTTACCTGTTTGATCAGAGTATCTGGCAGGCGGTCGATTCGATTAAGCCATCGTGGCGCGGCGAGCTTGAGATTACCGACGCGATCCAGTGGCTGGTAGAGCACGACAAGCAGGTGTACCCATATGTGCACGAGGGCTGGTGGATCGATACTGGTAAAAAAGACGATATGCTCGAAGCGAACCGGCTTATTCTTGAAGAAACGCCGGCTGCCAACGAAGGCTATGTCGATCGCGATTCACAGCTGATTGGCAAAGTGATAATTGAGAAAGGGGCCGAGATTATTAATAGCACGATTCGCGGCCCGGCGATTATTGGTGAGCATACCCGGATTGTGAACGCCTATGTTGGCCCGTTCACCTCGGTGTATCACCACTGCACCATCGAGAATAGCGAGATCGAGCATTCAATTGTGCTAGAGCATAGTACGATTCGTGAGCTGCCGCACCGCCTGGAGGATAGCCTGATTGGGCGGTATGTTGAGGTGAACCGCTCGCCGTTTAAGCCGCGCGCCTACCGGCTAGTGCTGGGCGACCATAGCACGGTTGGGGTGTTATGAGGAGTGGTGGGAAGGGGTGAGCAGCTTGATTCTGGCCCCTTCCCACTGGCGTATGCTTATAGTTCGCCGTTCCCCCGGCGGTCGTATTGCAGCTCCGAGATACGCATGAGCTTATCCCAGCGGTGATGGCTCTCGATGAAGCGCATAGTACCCGATGCCAGGCGCATAACCACCGAGTGGGTGCGCGCGCCGCCGCCAAAGTAGCGCACGCCGCGGAGGAATTCGCCATCGGTCAGGCCAGTGGCGGCGAAGTAGACCTGCTCGCCCTGCACCAGATCGTTCGTGGTGTAGATTTTACTGAGATCAAGCTTTTGGGTTTGTGCCAGGGCGCGCTCTTCGTCGTTGCGGGGCCAGAGTTTACACTGAATTTCGCCGCCTACGCATTTGAGCGCACAGGC
>JAFEAS010000008.1:14527-28008 GCA_018266315.1 Chloroflexi bacterium SZAS-1
GTCATCACACCCGCCGAGACATCGCCGTGCAGAATCATTTTGATGCGGGCGCCGGTTTCGCGGATCTGGCGGATAAGATCCTTGTGGCGTGGCCGATCGAGCACCACCACCGTCACATCCTCAATCTGCTTCTTGAGCGCCTTGGCGACGCTACGAATATTGTCGGCGACTGAGGCATTAATGTCGATTGCGCCGCGCGCGGCCTCGCCAACCGCCAGCTTATCCATGTACGCAATGCCCGACCAATTGTAGAGTGTGCCACGCTCGGCGATTGCTACTACCGCAATTGCGCCGGGCATACCTTCAGCCAGCAGCGTGGTTCCTTCTACCGGATCTACGGCAATATCAACGGCTGGCCCCTTACCACTGCCCACGCGTTCGCCGGTGTAGAGCATTGGCGCTTCGTCTTTTTCGCCTTCGCCAATCACAACAATGCCCTCCATCGACACACTCTCTAGCGTGTAGCGCATGGCATCAACGGCGGCCTGATCGGCGGCGATTTTGTCGCCGCGCCCCATGAAGCGGGCCGCACGCAGCGCTGCCGCTTCAGTACAACGAACAAGATCCATTCCCAGGTTATGTTGGAGTCGCATCGGCACTACCTCCTTGTAGACCGCTTCAACACGCACCGCGTACCCAAGCCATAAGCCACCAGAACGCCGTATGATTGTAGCATACCTGGGTTATACGCTTTGCGCTTGCAGAAGCATAGGAAAAATGGTACAACGTCGGCGGCACGGTATTCACCGATGTTGCGAGTAAGCATATACTACCTGGGGTGAGTTACAGACGATGAGCAATAGGCAGCTAGCTAATGTAGTGGTGGTTTTGCAGCATCCGCGCAAGCTGGTGAACATTGCTGGGGCCGTGCGCGCCATGAAGAATATGGGATTACACCAGCTACGGCTAGTTCAGCCCGCCGAGTACAATCCATATGAAATTGAGGGTATTGCGCATCGCAGCGCCGATGTGCTGGCGCGAACTGCGCTTTACGACACACTCGACGCCGCGCTCGCCGACGCGATCTATGTGGTTGGCACGACTGCCCGCCTGCGCGAGGCTGGCCCGCCGGTGGTTACACCCCGGGGCGTTGCCCCTGAGCTGCTTGCATATGCCGCTACTGGCCCGGTGGCGCTGCTGTTTGGCCCCGAAGATAATGGCCTGAGCAACGACGAGCTTGATCGTTGCCATGCGCGCCTTGTCATTCCTACCGACCCAACCTACCCCTCGCTAAATCTGGCGCAGGCGGTGTTGCTGGTAGCCTATGAGCTGCGTATGGCTGCCGACGGGCCGTTACCCGCGCGGAATTCCACTGCGCGCCCAGCTGAGGTGGCCCAGCTTGAAGAGCTGTTTGGCACGATTGAGCGGGCGCTATGGGGTGTTGAGTTTTTTAAGGCGCACCAGGCGGCAGGCATTCTGCGAACGTTGCGCAGCCTGACGCACCGGGCGATGCCGAGCGTGCGCGAGGCAGGCTTGCTCAAAGCCATGGCAATGGAAACGCTCAATTTCTTGCGCCGCAGAGGTATCGAGCCAGGCGCGCCGCCCGACAGCATGTAACCAATGCTGCACACGCGCTATACTTGATGGTAGAAGGAGCATCCTGTGGCCCCACGCTTTTCGCGCCCGCGCCTCGTCGATGCGAACGACACGCAGTATCGTGCATTTGTGCACCAGATCATGATTGGGAAAGACAACCAGCGGCCGATGCGCCCGCCGCGTGCGCGTGAGCTGTTTGGCGCCGAGGCTGAGTCGGCATTGCGCGATTGGCTGGCGCAGCGCCTTACCCTCTCCGAGCGACGCATTGTTGAATATTTCGAGCATCGCGGGCGCTCGGCAATTAAGAAATATCGTGAACTCGACGCAGTCGTCATTCCCGACCAGAAATCGATTCAGATCTTCGAGATTAAAGCTAGCCAGAAGGCTACCAGTGTGCGCCGTGCCGCCCAGCAGCTGCGTGATACGCGAACTATTCTCAGTATGCTGTTCTTTCGGGTGTACACAACGATTTTGCTGGTAGATACAGGCATCCCCGATGCTGCTGCCGTCGCTGAGCTGATGGCGCAGGAAGATGCGCCCTCGCTGCCGCCACCTACGCTCGATGAGGTGCTGGCGTTGCTGCCGCAGGTACAGTTGGTAGCCACCCTCGATGAGCGTTCTGCCGACCCGAATAGTGTGAGCCTGCTACGCTTCAGCGTCGACGATATTATTGCGCTGGCGGGTGAAGAACATTTGCATCTGGATTGGGATGCGGAAGAAGCTGAGGAGGAGGCGGAGCTGCTTGCCGAGGAAAAGCCGGGTTTTGCCTACACTACGGGCGAAACCAATAGCGCCGACGACGATGATGATAACCCGCTTGCGGCGGCGCTGCGCAAGGCCATGGGTGGGAAGCATTAGCGCGGTTGCCTTTGCTGCACCATATGATCATTCATGTAGGAATAGGAAGGGCATCAGCACGCACAACCGCGCCTGCTGCTAGCTAGCGTGGATTCTACCTCACCCGCACGGTATCTTGCCCCTGATGCTCGGCATAGCCGGTAAGCTCCACATAGCCATCGCCGCTTACTGCTTGCCCATTGGCACTGCCGGTGATCTGTACTGCCCCTTCCCAATATACCGTTGCCAGACGCAGTTCCTGGTCGGGTTGGTAGGGTGTTATCGTGAAGTCGAGGTTGGCCGAGGGCACCTGCATACGCCAGCCGCTCGGGTAGGTCGCGCCGCTCTGTGGGCTAGGCCAGGTATTTGTCACGGTAAGGCGCATATCGTCGCGACGAATTGTGGATGTGCTGCCGTCGGCGGCAACCAGTGTGCCACTGCTATACGTATCGGCGTTGCCATCTTTGTCGCGCAGCTGGTAATACATCAGGTCGCGCCCATCGCTCAGCTGGAGCGCAAACCAATCCCAACCGGCGATATTCTGCGCCAGCGAGCTGGTGCTCCACTCGCGATCCATCCAGCTCAGTCCGGTCACCGCAAAGCGCTCGCCATTTACCGTAACGCTCCCGCGTGTGGGCATCCGCGTCAGCGAGTAGTAGTACGACGCATTGCCCGGCTCGGCGCTCTTCTGGCTCAGCCCCTGATTGCCCTGAAGCACCACTGGCTTACCGCCCTCTAATGTCAGATCGATAGCCGCCGCACCTTGGGCCGCGCGCAAGAGCATGGGAAATGTTGCGGTACCAGTGCCTGTGACACCCCAATCATCGAGCCAGACCCGAAACGGCTCGCTCTGCGCACCAGCCAGCCCGGCAGCATTCCGGCTGAAACGGTCGAACGCGTAGAACTGCCTGGCGGTAATATCACTCAGCGCGAAGTGTGCCATATAAATATTCGTTGTGCCCCAGTCGGAAGGCCGTGCACTCGGTTGTGAAGCCAGACCGAAGCGAAAAAAAGTTAGCTGAAAGCCAAAATGCCGGCCGTTTGCTGTGTCGAGGTTACCGGTGTAATACCACCACTCGGTAGCAAAATCCTGGTGCGGCCCATGATCTTGTGGAAACACGAATGGGCGTGGCGCAGTGGCGCGCGCGAAACCGGTTCCGGCTGTAGTGGACAACACATCGATTGCTGAAATTTGCCCGCTGGTAGTAGGGCTGGCGGCACCGATGCTACAGGCTGCCAGCAACAGCGCCACAATTATGAATGCGGTGATGCGGGCAGCACAGTGCTTGCGCTGGCAGATTATGTGGAGTGAGCGCATTAAATTATTCCTACTACCTAACCCGATCGTCGCGAAGCGGGTTGTACCCAGATTGATTGATGGCATCAGTAAACCCTACCACAGAGTACGCTACTGCGCCAATTGAGGATGCGCATAATGATGACAGATCGGCTATCGTGCTGTCATCTTGCCGTAATCTCAACTGCTGCTTTGGCTGTAGCCAGAAAACGTTCTACTTTATGGGAAAAGTAAATACTATTCACAAAAATCTAAATATTTAGCCCGATTACATGTCAGGGAGCGCCTGTACGTTATGGGATGGGTTGTTGGGATGGGTAGTGACATGGCGCCTCCCTGGGTTAGTACCGAGCGCATGGTTTTGGGGCGATGTAGGGTATTCAGGTAGCCTTCGGTGGGCGGCGATACGCGCTTCAAACTAAAGGAGGTTCTTCGAGGCAAACTACGTTGGAAATTTTGTTATTACTTTATTGCATTTTCTTACGCATTACAATCAAGGAAACATCATGGCACACCGAAGCGATACCAAGCTCGCTGCCACGATATTGAGCCAGGCATCAGCCTGGCCGTCGCTTGCTACAAATTCCATCGTTGCGCTTATCCCCGCCCATAACGAAGAGCGCTTCATTGGTAGCCTGATTTTAACGGTGCAAGCGCATGTCGACCAGGTAGTTGTAGTTGATGATGGTTCAGCTGACCAGACTTCCCATATCGCGCAGCGCGCCGGGGCGCTGGTATTGCGCCACGAGGTGAACCAGGGAAAAGCCGCTGCCGTCAATACTGGCTTCAACTATTTGCGTCGGCTTGATCTAGCTGCGGTGGTGATGCTCGATGGTGATGGCCAACACTCAGCCGACGATATCCCCTCTATACTGGCTCCAATCCTTGAGAACCACGCTGATATTGTAGTAGGCTCGCGCTTTCTTACTGTGAAGAGCGATATTCCCGCCTACCGCCAGGTTGGGCAGCATAGCTTGACCCTATTAACCAACCTTGCCTCAGGCACCCGTATAAGCGATTCGCAGAGCGGCTACCGTGCGTTTTCGGCCCGCGCAATTGATGCCCTGGTGTTTGGGCAGGGCGGCTTTTCGCTTGAGTCAGAAATGCAATTTCTAGTGAATGAGCATCGGCTGCGAGTTGTGGAAGTGCCGATTAAAGTACTGTATGCCGAGCCAGCCAAGCGCAATCCGGTATCGCACGGCATGCAGGTGGTGAACGCGATTTTGCAGCTGATTGGGCAGACGCGGCCGCTGTTGTTTTTTAGTATTACCGGGTTAAGCGTACTCTCGATTGGGGTAGGGCTTGGCCTCAATGTTGTAAATATATTTATTAAAACACGCGAGCTGGCGATTGGGTATGCTCTGATTACTGTGATGTTGAGCATTATTGGTATGCTTCTTTTTTTCGTCGGAATTATTTTACATTCCACACGCGGCATATTGCTTGAATCGCATAAGCGGCTAGTCGATCGCATAGGCACATTATCGGCGAATACAAACACTGAACCACAGCCAACACTCTACGATCAAACACCAATGCCTATTGTGACACTGACGCGCCGACGGGTAGATAAGTAACGAATGATTACTACTATGAGGCTTCCTCGCATAACCATTATTACGCCTTCATTGAACCAGGGTGCGTTTATTAAACAGACGATCGTATCGGTACTTGGGCAGGGTTATCCCGATTTGGAGTATATGGTGATCGATGGTGGCTCGACCGATAACACGCTGGATGTTTTGCGGCGCTACGCGGGCCAGATCGATTGGCGCAGCGAGCCTGATCGCGGGCAATCGGATGCGATCAACAAAGGGTTGCAGCGGGCAACTGGCGATATCGTCGCCTTTCTCAACTCCGATGATCTCTATGAGCCGATGGCGCTGCACACAGTCGGCACGTTTTTCGCGCAGCATCCTCGGGTGGCCTGGGCTACTGGCAAGTGCCGCATTATCGATGCCCGTGGGGCAGAAACCCGCAAAGCGATTACCGCCTATAAAAACGCCTGGCTGTATTTGAACAGTACCAGCGCGCTCCACGTGCTGAATTACATTTCGCAACCTGCAACGTTTTGGCGACGGCAAGTTATCGATCAGGTTGGTGGGCTGAATGAGGATTTGCACTACGCGCTTGATTACGAATATTGGCTGCGCATGAGCCAGCATTCCAGGCCAGGGGTAATTAAGCGCTACCTGTCTGCCTTCCGCGTCCATAGCGACTCGAAAGGCGGCACGGCAACCGCTATGCAGTTTGCGGAAGAGCTGGCAATTGCGCGTGCTTATACCGGCTCGCGGTTGCTACGCGGGCTGCACCGCATCCATGGTGCCATGATTGTTGAGCTATATACGCAAATGAGGAAGCAACGATGGGCATTGTTTCGCTCAAGCGCCGAAACAGCGCGCGCATTATCGGGGCGATTGCGCTAGCACGCCAGAGCCTGGATATGCCCTGGGCGGCGCGCAATGAATTACGGCGCTGGCTGGCCCTGCCGTATATTCGCCTGATGTTCGCGCGGTATGGGCTGCGGTGGGGGCCGGGCTGGCGGGTATATGGTATGCCGATCATTCAGCGCTTTCGTGGCAGCACCATTGCTTTAGACGACGGGATTGAACTTCGGTCGTGGCGCTCGTCCAACCCACTGGTGCCATATCATCCGGTGGTGCTTGCAACGCGCACGGCGCAGGCCACCATACACATTGGGCGCGATACGAAAATGAGCGGCACAACGATTGTCGCTGCCGAGCGGGTTGTGATTGGCGAACGCGTGCTGATTGGCGCAAATGCTACCCTTGCCGACACCGATTTTCATCCGCTGGCACCGCTGGCGCGGCAACGCGACATATTAGCAGGCGAGCATGCGCCAATTTACATCGAAAATGATGTTTTCATTGGCATGCATAGTTTAATTCTCAAAGGGGTACGCATCGGGGCGGGCAGCGTGGTTGGTGCAGGCAGTGTTGTAACGCACGATGTACCTGCTAGAGCCGTGGTAGCTGGTAACCCGGCGCGCGTCGTGCGGCAGCTCCAAGAAGAGTGTGGCGTATTGTGTTGATATCAGACTATTTAATCATTCCCCGCAGCGCTGACCATACGCTTGCAGTGCAGGATTACCCGCTCGTTTCGTTTTGTATCCCAACCAAAAATCGCGAGCGAACAATTGCGGCGTGTTTGTCCAGCATTCGGGCGCAATTGTACCCGCGGTTTGAGATTGTGGTAGTCGACAATGGCTCAACCGATCGCACGGTTGCGATTGCGCGCCAGTATGCCGATGTTGTGACCAGTTGCCCTGGCCCGCTTGGCGCGGTACGCCAGTGCTCGATCGATGCGAGTAGGGGAAGTATTGTCGCGCTGATTGATGATGATATTCAGCTTCCGCATGCGGGCTGGCTGATGCACGCGGTCGCTGCTTTCCAGCTCGATCCACGCGCGAGCACCGTCTGGCCTGTGCTCATACCGCCGCCACAGGCCAGCTGGGTAACACGCTGCTTCTTTGATCTGAATGAGGCGATCTTTCTGGCGCGGCGCGAGCGCCCGACAGCCGTGTTTGGCGGCGGCAACTCGCTTTTTTTACGCCAGGCGATCGCAGCGATCGGTGGGTTTAATGTGCAAATTGGGTTTGGCGAAGATTTTGACCTGGCTGCGCGGCTTAAAACCGCTGGCTATCGCGTTATTCTGCATACCGATCCATTAATCCACGACACGATGTATTCGTTGGGCGAAATTTACCGCAAACAGCAGTGGGGCGCGGCGGCTATTCGCCAGCATGGCGCTGCGCTGCTGGCACAATCGTACAACGATGCGGCATACGAGCAGTTTCTGGTTGGGCTTAAGGCTATGGTTAATGGCCTTGTGTTTGAACATAAACCCTGGTGGTTGACGTACCCGCTCCTGGTAACAGCGAAAACTGTACCATATGCCCAGGCGATTGTGATGCGCGAGCTGAGCTTACGCACAAGGCGGCAGCGATGAACCTGTTCGGTGGTGCCTCAGTTGGTCAGCCGCTGCGTGTACCGCGGGTGACACAAGAATTCTTCCCGGTCGTTTCTGGCCCGGCGAACCAGGCGCTAGCGATTTCGCGCGAGCTAGAATGGCGCGGAATTGTATCACCGATCTTGACGACAACCGCCGGGGAGCCGACCACGCCGCTTGAGGGTGTTACGGTGCATCGTTTCCAGCCTATGGTGGCGGCACCCAACTTTCGGCCTTCGCTGCCCCTGCAGCGCATGCTGCTGCATATGCCTGCAACCCTGTTTCATGTTCATGGTTGGCGTAACCCCGTGTCGGATGGCGCGATCCTTGCGGCATGGCAGCGCGGTATTCCACTGGTGGTGCAGGCGCACGGTGTTGCCTATGGGTATCGGTATTCGAGCGAGGCGCTGCCGCTGCGTACAGTGCGCCAAGCTTACGATGCGCTCATGCGCCCAGTTGTTACGCGCGCTGCCGCACTGGCGATAGCTGGCACGCAGCTTGAAGCCGAAGAATTACGCATGTATGGATTCCCAGACGACAAGATTGTGGTTATTCCAGTTGGCGTCGATGAGCACTTTTTTTCCATGCCTTGCCCTGCTCACATGCACAACGATGCGGCGTTTACCTTGCTGACGGTGGGGCGATTAGGCCCGCGCCGCAATGTTGAGCAAATTATTCGCGCGTTAGCACTGCTGCGCGCCTGGGGTATTCCAGCACATCTGCGGGTTGTTGGCCCCGAGGTGCGCCTGGCAGCGGGGGAAGTAGCAGGGTACCGACAGCAGCTCGAAGCACTGGCTCACCGGCTGGGTGTAGCTCACGCAGTTACGTTTACCGGCCCATTGCACGGCCAGGCCCTACATGATGAATATCGGGCAGCCGATGTGTTTGTATATACCACGCTCTACGAGAACTTTGGGCAGCCAATGGCCGAGGCGGCGGCGAGCGGGCTGCCACTCGTAGCGACGCCGACCGGGGTGGCACCGGAGCTTGTGGGCAACGATGCTGGTTTTCTGGTGCCCTTTCACGATGCTATTGCCACCGCAACTGCGCTGCAAACACTCTACCTATCTCCTGAGCATTACGAAAGGTGCCGGCTAACGGCCCAGCACCGCACCGCGCGTGAATTTCGCTGGGCTACGATTGGGCAGCGCTATTGCCAGTTATATACCGAGATAACCGAACGCAACAAACCGAAAGCACTGTGTTATGGCTAGAAGCATCGTTGTAGCACCTCAATCGACACAAGCATGCTCAAAGCGCAAGAGTAAGGGGCACTACCTGCTGCTATTTGGTATTGCCGTTACTTTCTGCACGCTCTCATACTCGGCCTGGATGTTTCGTGACTACCTTCTCGACGATACATTTATCCATCTGCGGTACGCAAAAAACTATCTTGCAACTGGTTCGTTCTCATATAACCTCGGGCAGCCGAGCTTTGGCACGTCGGCACCACTCTATACACTATTGCTTGCTGCCATAGGTCACTATATTCCCCTCACGAGCTGGCCTGTTATGGCGAAGGGCATGAGCATTGCGCTGCAATTCCTGTCGATTATTGTGTTTCTATCGCTGGTGATCTCGCCTGTGAAGACGCGCCGCGCGCCGACGATGCCTGCATATATCGTTGGGGTATCAATCGCAGCGCTTATGTTGGCCGTTCCCTCAACCTCACGCTGGCTGCAAGATGGCATGGAAACATCGCTTGCCGTATGTTGCACCCTGGCCGCCATGGTAGCCCTACGCGCCTGGGTAGCGGCGCGCGTACAGCAGCCAGGGCCTATGCTAATGCTCATGGCCGGGCTGATTGCACTGGTGGGCGTTATTCGTGTTGATTTATTGCCAATTTCGGTGGCAATGCTTGTGCTTGCCCTGCTTGGCACGCCCCGTTATAAGCTGCAGACCCTTATCTGTACGATTGTTTTTCTGATGATTGGCTATGTGGCGATCTTCGCTGTCACCGGCGCGGTCATTCCCGATAGCGCCATCGCCAAGCGTACTGGTATGTTTACCCCCGGCTGGGTGGTCGATTTTGTTACAGCGATGCTGGCGGTTAGCCCGCTATGGCTGGGTGCACCGGTGCTGTTACTTGTATCGCTTGGGTATCGGCTGGTTGCTCGGCCCATACTGTACCAACATGTTATTCCACTCCTTTGTGGCCTCGTTCCTATGGGTGTAACGATTGTATGGGGAACGGCGGCCGGGCAATTTGTGCATGGGGCGCGCTATTTTCTACCAGCACTCATATTTGCGTGGGCGGTGCTGGTGTGCTACGCACCCGATTTGTTGGCCTTCCCCACCGCCTCGCGCGCGGGTAAGGTGCAGGCGCTGCTGCTGATGCTTACGGTAGTCGCGGCGCTTATCCATATCGGGATGAGCTACCCAGCCTTATCGTTGGTGCGCCAACAAGACAGTTTACAGATCGACCAGCGCCAGCGTTGGCCCACGATGGTTGTTGCCGCGCATGATATTGGGCAGATTGGCTGGTATACCAACGCGCGCATGCTCGATCTTGCTGGCCTGGTGAACGGGCGGATGCTGGCCCAAACGCCCTACCCCGAGCGGTTGTGTGTGGCCGCCCGCACCATGGGCTACCCCGATGCCTTTGTGCTCACCGAGGCGCAATCGCAACCCTGGCGTAAGGGTAATACGAACTGGTTTGAAGTGACATGCAGTGCTGGAAATACGGCGCGTTACATAAAAACGGACGCGCCAATGATGAAACATTATGATCTCGATCAAGTTCGCGAGTGGCAGCTCTGGCTCAGGGAGGGGCAGTAAATGAAAATTGAGCATACTCATCAACCTGGGAGGCTGCCACGCTTGCTTCGGAACAGGATTACTTCGGGCAGAGTAGAAGCATTGCCAGTCGCCCAAGCTCCCTTTGCGCGTACCACGGGGCGTATACACGCACGTTCGCCATTTTCTTCTAAGGTGATCTTCGTCGCATTGCTCATTGGGATGTTCGGCATTACATTTCGCAGTGTTGCGCTGATGCAGTATTCCGCACTGCCAACCGGGTTTGATGGATCGATCGTCTTCCGGCAGAAATATTTGCTCGAACATTTTCATTTTCTGGTCGATCGCCTGGAAACCTTTTCATATTGGAGCGGCGGCGTCAATACCGAGCTGGGTTTTTACCTCATGGAGCTGATTAACGCTGCAGTGTTGCAAATAAGCGCCTGGACAACCTTATCGCCGAAATTGCTGCATCAGTTCATTCTTACCACTGCCCTGCTTACGCTTTCGCTCTACCTCTTGTTGCGCGGAAGCACGCGCAAGCTAACAGCGGGCGATGTAGCCGTTGTTGCTGGTCTGGTGACGCTGGGCAGCCCAGTGGTAATTAACTTTCTCACCGGCTGGAATGTTGCGTATGCCTGGTTATTGCTGCTGTGCGCGGCGATTGTGGCTACCAGCAACCTGGCCCCAGCCTGGCGATTGGGGCTTACGATTGCGATGGCAGTAATTGCCCCGCCCTTGTATCATACATTTGGGTTTCTCTTCACCGCGTTTATTGTCTTTCTCTGGGCGTTGGGGAAGCTTGTAGGGTTTCGCCATATTGTGGCCTCGCCGATACCGGTGCTGGTGTGCTACTTTGCGTACCAAATCTATGTGAGTGTGCAATTCTTTGGCGAACTAGCCAAGGGTATTGCCGATGTTCTGACGCTTGAATTTCTTCATCGTGAGCAAAACACCCCGGATATTGCCAGCGCTTCGGCTGGGCCGCTCGATCTGCGGTATTTCCACTTGCTCTTATTTTCACTGCTAGCCATTCCTGTAGCAGTTGCGATGTTTCGGTATGCCACCGTGCTGTATGCGCGTGCAAAGAAAAAAACCATTGGGTATTCGGCTGATGAAATCAAATATCTCACAGTGATTACGGCAATGAGCATGGCGATTGTGTTTTTTGCGGTGATGTTTGGTACAAAATCAGGGTTTGGTTTTTTGGTAAACCGTGGAACGATGTATATGAGCATTCCAGCAGTGCTAGCTATCAGCACCGAGCTGCGCTATCGCCCGGCACACTATCGCTATGTCTACCCACTCACCATAATCGTCATTGGTATGAGCCTGTTCTCTTTCTGGGTGCAATCGTCGACGGTGTATGCCACGAACTATGCTACTAATGTTGAAGTTGAAGGCTATACCTGGTTGAAAGCGCATTTGTCTGAGCAGGATGTCGTATTCACCGATTTCAGGCTCTCGGGCCTTTTCATTGCCGATGGGCATTTCCGCGTCGTTGGGGTAACGGGCCAGCGCGGCGAAAATACGCCCCAGTTGCTCGACAATATTTATTATCAGAGCACGCCAGCTTCGATTACCGCCGCAATTGACCAGATTCGTACTGATCACGAAGCGCAGGCAGCCGATTACCTGTTTTTGTCGGCGTTGATGCAGGAAGATTACCCAGGCTTGAATGGTTTTGGTCGTATGTTCCCCGCCGCACCGGCGCGTTTTTTCGATGCGCTCAAGGCCAGCCCCGATTGGGAGCTTGTGTTCAGCAATTCGCAGTCTTTGATCTTTCACCGTAAAGGTAGCGCTACGGCGGCTGGAGTCCATCAGTGATCCATTTCAAGACGACACGCCCTAATCTATCTATAGCAAGCTTGCAGGCTCGGCTGAAAGCGAGCACGATCTCGCAGCATACTCTGCTGCTGTTGCTCAATAGCCTGGTGAATGGGCTAGGCGGTATTGGCTTCTGGTTCGTGGCTGCCCGGTTCTACTCGCCTGCAATTGTTGGTATCGCTACTGCAGGCACTTCCATGATCGTGCTGCTCGCAACGGTTAGCCAGTTTGGGTTAGGGATGGGCATGATACGTTATGCGAGTGCGCTTGGCCCGCGCCGACGGCAGTGGCTTGGTGCGATCTGGGGTACGACCGTGCTCGCGTCGGTGATTGCCGGGGGCCTGTTCGGGCAGCTCGCACCGCTGATTGCGCCGGGGCTGTTGCCACTTTTTCGCGCGCCGGTTGATGCAACGCTGTTCGTTGGCGCATGTATTACCTGGGCAATTTCGATACTTTTCGATAGTTACCTAGTGAGTCAGCGCCGCATGGATCTCATGGTTATCGATAATAGTTTGACTGCGCTCTGCCGCATTGTGCTGGTTGCTGCCGTGCCTCATGCGTCGGCGGCGATGCTGATCGCAGGTACGGGCCTGAGCGGGTTGGTTGGGGTGGTGGCGGTTTTACCCGCCTTATTGCGCCAACCGGCTGCTGCAAATGCACGCAGCGCTGCGCTGTCGTTTCGGGAATTTATGAGCTATTCCCTATGGAATTACTGGATTGCAATCACTAGTATGGTGACAACCCTCGCGCTGCCCTCGATCATCCTCAGCTTTACTGATGGCGTGCAAACGGCAGCCTACTATATGGCATGGTCGTTGTTCAGCGGCCTGACCATGGTACCATCGGCGCTTTCGCAGGTGCTGCTTGTCACGCGGGCGCATAGCGCTGCTGCCAGCGAAAGCACGCCACGTCCGCGGCAACGCCACGATCTGCTGATGCTTTTGCTGGCACTAGTTTTTATTCCGCTGGCGCTTGGGATTCTTGCTCTGCTTGGGAAAAGCTACTTTAGCTATGGCTGGCTGGTCGTGTTGATACTTGCGGTGGGCTATTGGCCGAATTATCGTGCGCTGCTGCTGCAAACGGAGATGCGCCTGGTCGGCTCGCAACAGGTGCTTGCTTTTATTTACACCGCCAGCTATGCCGCGACACTCGGGCTGAGCATTCCGCTACTTGTGGCGCTGGGCGCACCGGGTGCCGCGCTAGCCTGGGCGCTAGGCCAATGCTTGCTGTATGCACTGCTCACATGGGGTTTGCGCCGTTATCGTGCTGTACAGCCTAC
>JAFEAS010000090.1:0-1424 GCA_018266315.1 Chloroflexi bacterium SZAS-1
ACAGAAGAGATGTTGACTAATCTGACTTGAGTAAGCGAAAACCCTAAGGTTATTGTAGTCATTGTTGCGCGTCAAGCTAAATGGTTGGTGAAACATACCTAACAGTTGGTTGAGAACGCCACTCCTCATCCGTGCTTTAGGTACAGATCATATGGATTTTATGTAGGTTTAGTATCCTGATAGCATCTTCTTCTGGTGCAGTGGCATCAGTGTTGAGGGCAAGGGATGGGGGAAGATGGACAGCTAGGCACAAAGGCGTACAGAGCTGCCCATAAGACACAGCCGCACCCGTTGGTTATGCCAACGGGTGCGGCTGTTTTACAGAACGCCGTCGATCGGCCTGGTATTAGTGCAAAGTGCCAGTGGCTAGCTCGCGCTGCTGGCAAATCTGGCCGATCCGTGCGATCAGGGCATTAATATCGAATGGTTTGGGTGTAACTTGCAGAATATTGGGCAGGCTATACCAGCGCTGCTCTTCCGTGCGGCTGAGCGCAGCCGAACACACCAGTATAGGAATGTCTGCCGTGGCGGGAGTGTTTTGCAGATCAAGGTACACATCGAGCCCGCTGCGGCGCGGCATCGCAATATCGAGCATTATCACGTCGGGGTGGCTAACTTCGGCAAGCCGCAGCCCTACCTCGCCATCGGAGGCGAGGAGTACGTCGAAGCCCTCGTGCTCGAATAGGAGTTTCAACAGTGTACGCAGGTTTGCATCATCGTCGATGATTAAGACGCGATTTTGTTCTGCAAGCATGCAATGACCTCTTTAGGACGTATGAAGCATACATAGACGAGGCTCGGTTGCCTTGGTAGTATAGACGTGCCAAAGCGCGATTTGGTTTCATGCTTGCAGTACGTAATTTGGCGTGGTTCTCTGTGTTGCTGCTTGTGTTACTACAGATAGGACTTTCGCTTACCCAAGTAAGTTCTTCATTTCATTGGTGATTGTTGCGCTTAGTGCAACAGTCACCAGGAAGAAAGAAAAAATACCTTGCTGCCGCAGGCACATACACCGGCAAGCGAAAGTCCTATACCGAAAAAGGATCTGGAGGGCGCCAGCCCTCCAGATCATTCGCCAGAATGCTACAGTGTCCGCGTGGTAAATCGCGGCTATGCCCTAGATGGAACCCACACAACGTAGCAACAAGCCGCGGTTGCCCCTACTCAACGATCACGGTGCCAACCATGCCATTTCCCTGGGGCGTGCCGTGTAGCTGGCAGTAATATTTGAAGGTGCCAGCCTTGCTGAATGTGACGCTCTTCTTCTCGCCAGGCTGAAAGATGGCGGTATCGAACGAGCCGTCGCTGGCGGTGGCCGAGTGCGGTTTTGCGCCATCGTTCTGCCAGGTGATAGTATCGCCGACTTTTACCTTGATTTCTTGTGGCCCAAACTCAAAATCCTTCATCGACACCGCCACCGCCTG
>JAFEAS010000090.1:1449-3122 GCA_018266315.1 Chloroflexi bacterium SZAS-1
GCCAGCCATACCACCACCGCCCGCACCGCCATGGAACTCGCAGAAATAGGCGTAGGTGCCGGGCTTATCGAAGGTTTGCTTGAAACTGCCGCCCGCCTCAAGCGTGCCGCTATTAAACGAATTATCGTCGGCGGTGACGGTATGCTTGCGCTGCCCGCCATGCTTCCATACGACGGTGGTACCTACCGGCACGCTCAGCTCCTTTGGCGTAAAGGTGTTGTCGCCAATTGCTACCTCGGCAGCGCCAGCCGCCGGGGCCGGTTGCTGCGCCGCCGCTGTGGGTTGGGCTGGGGCAGCTGGTGCAGGCTGGGCCGCCGACTGCTCGGCGACGATGATACTGCCAGACATGCCTTCCCCGCCTTTGCCGCCGTGGAACTCGCAGAAGTATGGGAATGTCCCGGCCTGGGCGAAGGTTTGTTTGAAGCTGCCGCCCGCGCCGAGCGTACCGCTGCTGAATGCGCCATCGTCGGCGGTGACGGTATGTGGCTTCTGGCCTTTGTAATTCCACACCACTGTCGCGCCTACTGGCACAGTGACCTTACTAGGCTCGAATTTGTTATCGACAATGTCGATGGTGACGGTTTGAGGGGCGGCGGCGGGTGCAGCCTGGGCGGCGGCGGGTGCGGCGGGTAGCTGGCCGGGCACCAGCGGAATACCGGCCATCAGCTGGGCGTGTTGGTACGCGGTGAGCACGCCACCCTCGCCCGGAATTGGGCCAATCTGCTCGTCGAGGTTTACGTCAACGCCCTGAATGGCCTGCTGGGTCAGCGCTACAATGCTCAGCACATCCTGCTGGGTATCGGCAATACCACTAGCGGCAGCGATCTTCTCGGCACGGTTGAGAATGTCTTGGATGCGCAGGCGGGTGTTTTCGCCCGCGATCTGCACGTGTCCGGCGTGTAGCTTAATCGCGTCCGTCGCGTCTGGCGCGTCGGCGGCAAGCTTGGCATGGTCGATCATACCCTTGATATAGCCATCTTGCGTGCCATTTTGCAGCAGCCCGAAGCCGTCGCCGGGGTTTTGCACCTTGCTGTCGCCGTTCAGGTCTTTGGCCTCGGAGCCTTTGATGATATTCGCAATATGCTCGGCATGCAGCTTCACCAGGCGGAAATCGCCAGCTTGCAGCGCATCGTTCAGGAACTGGGCGTGGCGCTGAAGCTCGTCGGTTTCCTGGCGCAGCCCCAGGGCAAAGCCGATTTTGTTCGGGGTGTTGCCAATGCTGAAAAGGACATGGCGAATGTGAACCAGCGCCTTTTCCGGTAGCGTGCCAGCCAGCACGACATTCTGGTTGTTGGTGGTGGCCTCGGCTTCGGCGCTCTGAGTCACGTATACCTGGTTAAACGCGCCGAGCAGGTTGTCGTTGGTGGGCGACACAAAGGTAAGTGTGGCCGGGGTGCTGCCCAGGCTCAGCGCGCCCAGCGGCAGGCTGGCATTCGCTCCGCCGAGCCATGCGGCGTAAACCTGCCCAGTGGGCAGCGGCGCCAGCCCGGTAATTGCGAGCTGTACCTGGTCGTTGCGCAGCACCTGGTCGCGCCAGGCCAGCGCGCCGCTGCCCGCAGCGACCGGGGCAGCCGTAGGTGCGGCGGTGGCCGCTGCGGGCGCTGTGGTTGGCAGCGCGCCAACCGTCGGCTCGGTATCCTGGGCTGGCTCGAAGGTTGGCGTGGGCTGTGTGG
>JAFEAS010000090.1:3172-17923 GCA_018266315.1 Chloroflexi bacterium SZAS-1
CCAGCACCGCAATGAAACTAAGCTTGTTCAGTTTCATTCTCTATGCTCCTTTATACGAAAAGCTTATCGTCGTTATACGCCCCGGCTGGCCTGCGCCTGTGGTTGTAGGCGCTGAGCGCGGCCAAACATCAGCAATGCCCCGGCCCCACCGAGCGCGGCCAGGCAGCCAAGCATGTATACCACGCCCAGCGGGCGGGCGGCAAAGTTGAAATCGCCAATGAAGACGATTGCTGCCAGCACAATTAGCGCGGCCATCACCAGGCCGGGGCGCATTTCGGCCAGCACCGGCGCCATACCGCGCGAGAAGACGAGCGGCGCGATGCTGAGCGCGAGCGCCAGCAGAAACACGCCGAAGCAGCGGGCCGTGAGTAGCGTAAGCTCGCCCGGCCAGATGGTGCCGCCGCGTGCGCTGCCAATCAGCAGCGGCAGCGCAAACGCCGCCAGCCCGAGCACAAACGCCGCATTCAGGCTGCGCGCCCAGCCTGGCGCGGGCGCGCCCGCCGGGGCGATGCGCGGCCGCACGCGTGCCCAATCGGCGATGCTTACAATGGTGGCAACGGTGCTTATGGCTAAGGCGATGGTGTAGGCGATGCCAAAGCCGGTGTCGAAATGCAGCACCTGGCGATGCAGCACCAGCAGCCCGGCTTCGAGCGCGCTAAACGCCCAGGTGAAAATCAGCGGCGTGTGGTTGACCGGCCAGCTCCAATGGCGCGCTGCCTCGAAGGCCATAACGCCGCCGCCCAGGTATGCGCCGCCCAGTGTCATCGCCGCGAATGGCGAAATCTTCCAGGCGGCGTTGGCTGAGGCCCAGCTGGGCGCGGCGAAGAGCGCCAGCCCCATCAGCGCGAACAGACCCGCAGTCAGGTAGGTGAGCTTTTGCGTGGTTGGTGAGAGCATCGTCTATCTCCTTTCGCTAGCAATCGGCATTCGGCAGTTGGTTATTCGTGATGGTGGTGTGGGCCGGTGGCAGCCGGTGGCACAGCGAAAATCGCGAACGCCAGTGGCTCACCTGGAATGTTGCCCGTTTTGAACGGGAACAGGCCAAACCCGGCCATAAACTGGGCGTGCTCGTAGGCCACCAGGCCGCCGCCTTCGCCGGGGATGGGTGCGATCTCGCCATTGCCGTTGGCATCGTCGCCGCGCTGAATCCACTGGGCCAGCTGGCCCAGCCGCGCCACCGCATCGCTGGTAGCCGCCAGGTCGGTAGCTTGCGCCAATTGCAGTGCCAGCCCGCGTGCCTCGATCGCCCATTCCTGCATGTTTTGTGTGCAGATCAGGACGTGCTCGGAGTGCGCTTTCACACTATCGCTGGCGTCGGGCGCGTTTTTGGCGGCAGTCGCGGCATCGCCTGCGGCGCGCAGGTAGCCAGCCTGGGTGCCGTTCTGTAGTAGCCCGAAGCCATCACCGGGGTTTTGTGAACGCCCATCGCCATTCAGGTCGCCAAATTTCGGGTCGAGCGAGCCAGCGATCAGGTTGTACACATGCTCGGCGTGCCGTTTGACGCCCGCCAGATCGCCCGCAGCCTTGGCATCGGCCAGGAAGCCCGCGTGCCGCACCAATTCATCGGTTTGCAGGCGTATACCAACAACATAGCCTTGCTGGGTGGGCAGCCCCGGGCCGTTCGCCAGCAGCTGGGTGAGAAATTGCGATGCCTGTCCGGGTAACACGCCCTCGAACAAAGGCTGGCCGCTGGGCTTGCTTGGCTGGCTGCCGCTGGGTTCCTGGCTGATGACGAAGCGATTGAAGCGCGCCGCTAGGTTGCTGCCATCGGGCGAGTTGAATATGCCAGTTGCGCCGCCGCCGCTATCAATGGTAAGCGGGCCGAGCGGCTGGGTGGCGCTGCCATCGAGCGTGGTGAGGAAGGCAAACAGCGCTTGCCCGGCTGGCGGTGGCGTATCGACGCGCAGATTGACGACGAGCTGGTCGCTGCGGCCCTTGTCGTCGCGGAAGGCGGCGGTGCCGTTTGGCTGGCCGAAGTACTTCACTGGCAGCGGGTTGGGCGTGGGCTGCGGCGTGGGCACAGCGGCCTGCGGCGCGGCAGCCACCAGCTGGGGCGCCTGATCGGCTGGCACAACCTTAATCACGCCTGCCATGTCTTGCCCGCCCGCGCTGCCGTGCAGCTCGCAGAAATAGTGGAATTCGCCAACGGTATCGAAGGTGTGCTTGAAGCTCTGCCCTTTCGAAAGCAGGTCGGATTTGAACAGCGCGCCATCGTCGGCGGTGGCGGTGTGCGGCGCGCCATCCTGGTTCACCCACACGACCGTTGCGCCAACCGGGATGATGACCTCTTTCGGGTTGAACTCGAAATTCAGCATTGGCACGGTCAGCTCGTTCGCTTTTTGGGCTACGGGTTGCGCCTGGCCGCCAGCCGCAGTAGCTGGCTCGGCGCGGTTCACATACCAGACGCTATAGACCCACACGCCGAGCAGCGTCACGCCGATGTAGAGCGCGTAGGCGCTGCGCATAAACAGCTTGTAGTTCTTAAAACGCAGCGCTTGAGGCACCAGCTTGTTCCCGCGTAACATCACAAATGTGCCGAATATCAGCGTAATGAAGCCCAGCGCAGCGTGGATCAGTGCGGCGCTGTAGAATGGCTCGTTGAGCTTCTGGGGAATGCCGGGCGCGGCTGACTTAAAGAACGATGCGACCATGATCGCCAGCACCTGCACGACATTGATGCACACGGCGATAGTTTGCACCCAGCGGTGCGCGTTGTAGCGCCGCATCACCGCCAGCAGCATGCCTACCGTTAGCAGCAGCGCCACGCTAATCCCCAGCACCAGCGAAAGATCCGCCAGGAGCGATGCGTTGGTTCCCAGAAAGCCCTTACCATTCATGCCAGCATCCTTTCACAGCAGGAATATTGGCCTGGCGGCTAGCCCAGGCCCGGCGGCACCGTGTCGTTGGCTGGGTGCATACCGGTTTCAGCTTCAATAAAGGCGTTCAAATCGGCCAGGCTAGCGAAATAGATTTGCTTACCATTGCGTACATGCTGAATCCAGCCGCGCCAATGGCCGGTTTGTGCATCGCTTTCGCTGTGTTCCCACCAGATACGCACAATGAACGAGCTATCGTGCTTGGCTGTATCGTTCGACATAGGCATTCCCTCGGCCCCTCTGTGGACGACGAGTGCATTCTAGGGCGGGGGTGTCGTGTGGATATCGGGTGGCGCGGGGGTAGGCCAACCTGCACGACATTTTGGCATGCAAGAATGGCAGCGAAGTGGTGAAGTAATACTGAGGGTGTGCGAAGGTGGCTACAACGCTTCCCACGCCGCATTGGCACGCTCAATTGTGCCGCCGGGTAAGAAATTCGCCATCAGGTAATGCAGCGACGGCGCACGGTCGGCACCGCCAGCGCTGCTTAGCAGCAGCTCATCACAATAAATGGCCATGTCCTGAATGATTCGCTCATAGCGATAGTAAGCCAGGGCAGTCAGATCAATCGCGGTTGCGCCATAGCCGCTGTAGAAAAGCCGCGTTTCGTTTTGTGGCGTCGTGCCAATGAAGCCCTGCGCGCCGCCAATAAACATCAGGTCGCGCTCTTTCGGCGCGCTGATCAGCGTATCCCAATCGACAGTATGAAGCTGGCCGTCGTCGCCGAGGAAAATATTGCCAGCGTGCAGATCGCCGTGGCATGTTACCAGGGCAGGTTGGCGGCTGCGCAGCGTGTGCGCCAGGTGTTCGGTGCGCGCAAGCATATCGCGAATTTCCGCGCGGTGTTCCTGCAAAAAGGCAAGTAGCCGTTCGGCGACCTCATCGGGCGGGGGCGTTGTGTCGAGTTGAGCGATAATCTGGGCCAGGCGTATGCGTGCGTCGGCGGGGTAGGTTTCGTGCGGAATGCGCTGCACGATCGCAGGCGGCAGGCTTGTACTGTGTAGGCGTTGTATTGCCTGCCCAAAGGCATGCCATTGCTGCGGCGATAAGCTGACACGATAGGCGTTCTGGCCGTTTACAAACGGGTAAATCACGAGTGCAAACTGTTCAACATGTGCCCACAAGGTGTCATCAACGGTGCCTACAGGCGGAATAATCGCTGTAATTCCGGCATCACTGAGCAATTTGGGCACCGTAACCGCGACACTATCGAATTCACCGCGGCGCAGCTTCACAAAATAGGGCGTACTATCGGCGGCGAGCGCTTTGTAAACAGCTGTATTGCTATCGGCACCCAGCGGCAGAAACGCGATGTGCTTGAGGTCGATGGCATAGGCGGTATGCACGCAGGCCGCAATCGCTTCGGGCGCAATAGTGGGTGGTTCGAGCATTGGCGTTACCGTTCAGCTATTTGCATAAGCCGTAAGTACAGGCTCGACTGCCGCATTGCCACCGCAGATCAGCGCGACTGGGTGCGTATGATTGCTGATATTGGCGGCACCACTTTGGATCGCCGCAATCACCGCCGCACCGGCTGGCTCGACGAGCTGGTTACATTCTGCCCATAACCAGCGCATCGCGCTTACCATCTGCGCATCGCTCACGGTCACGATTTCATCGACATAACGTTGAGTGAGGCTGAGTGTGCGTTCGCTCACCGCGCGCGGTGCCAAGGTATCGGCAATCGTGCGCACCTCAGGCAATGGCGCAACCTGCCCGCGCTCAAGCGCATAGCGCATGGCCGCCGAGCCAACTGGTTCCACCCCAATAATGCGGATGCCGGGGCGCGTTTCTTTCATCGCCAGCGCCATCCCGGCGATCAGGCCGCCGCCGCCAATGGCTACCAACACACAATCGATCGCGGGCACATCTTCTAGCAGCTCCAGGCCAAGCGTTCCCTGCCCGACTACTGTGCGGTCGGCGTCGAACGGGTGCACATAGGTGGCCCCAGCGGTTTGCGCGTACTCGGTCGCAGCGGCGTGGGCGTCGTCCCACACCTGCCCATGCTGCCTTACCTGCGCACCCCACATCGTCACGCGTGCCACCCGGTCGGCGCTGGCGTGCGCGGTGAGGAAGATGGTAGCGGGAATACCAAGCCGCCACGCGCCATAGGCCAGCGCCGCCCCGTGGTTGCCACCCGATGCGGTGACCACGCCGCGCGCGCGTTCTTCTGTATTCAGCTGCAGCAGCGTGTTGAAAACACCGCGCGCCTTGAACGAACCAGTGACTTGCAGGTTCTCAAGCTTCAGGCGTAGCTGTGCGGGCATATCGCCGCGCAGGCTGGGGGCAGGCAGCAGCGGGGTATGGCGCACATACCCGGCAATACGGGCGCGGGCTTGCTGGATTGTTGCGAGGGTAAGTATGGCAGACATAGAGGTTCCTTTATGGCAGTTGGCAGGAACTTTTTTATCCTGCGCTTTGTGTATGTATATTATTGCTGGTAATACTTTGTTTCGTGCGAAAACTATATTTTAGGTGTACTTCAGGTTAATGGCTCTACCTAACAAATATAAGTTTAGCAGAAAGGTAGCATGATGAACCACATTTATGATCCCATTACCACCGGCATGATCCGCTTCTTGGTTGCGCTTTGGCCGCTGTGGGTATTATCTGGTGTGTATGTCGTCTTCCGTATCATACTTATGGTGTATAGGGATCGCAAGCTCGCGCGCTCTGGCATTGCAGATATCGACCGAATGGACGGATTTCGCTTTGAGCATTATTTAGTAGGCTTGTTTAAGCGTTTAGGCTATACTGTGGAACTTACGCCAGCACGTGGCGATTATGGCGCTGATCTCATCATCAGTAAAAATGGTATTCGTACTGCCGTACAGGCAAAGCGTTATTCTGGAAATGTTGGCGTTAAAGCCGTTCAAGAAGTGGTAACAGCCCAGCAAATGTATAAGTGTTCACAGGCAATGGTTGTAACGAATAGTGCGTATAGCCAGCCCGCGCGTCGCCTCGCGCGCGCCAATCGCGTCGAGCTATGGGATCGCACAATATTGATACAGAACATCCTGGCGACAAAGGTTGACGAAAAGACCTAGCTTAAACTTCGCTTCAATAGTGAGCTTACAAGTAGGAGCCAGCGATGCGCGATATGACGGTCTGTTTTCTACTTCGCCATATGCCGGGACCTGAGGTGCTGCTGGGCTACAAGAAGCGCGGCTTTGAAGAAAGAACTCACTGCTATGAATCAATCGCTTGGGCTAGTAGCCCTGGTTGTGCGCGATTATGACGAGGCGCTGAATTTTTATGTAGGTACGCTGGGATTCAGCCTGGTTGAGGATCGCCCAGTGCCCGAGCAGCACAAACGCTGGGTGGTAGTCGCGCCGCCGGGCGCGGCAGGCGCGCACTTGCTTCTCGCACGGGCTGTGGGCGACGAGCAGCAGGCGCATATTGGCAACCAGACAGGCGGGCGTGTCTTTCTGTTTTTGTATACCGATGATTTCTGGCGTGATTACGAGGCGTATCGGTCGCACGGCGTGGTATTTGTGCGCGAGCCAAACGAAGCGGAGTATGGCACGGTGGCAGTGTTTCGCGATCTGTATGGCAACCTTTGGGATCTGGTGCAGTTGCACGACTGAGCGCTAGGTTGAAATGCGCTGCTGCAAGAACGAACCGGGCTAGCGCAGTGCAATCTCAATTGCATCGCGCAGCATCGCGGCGGCGGTGGGAACCGGGCTTTGCTCAAGGGTAGTTGCGCTCAGGCGGCCTGCGATATCGGTATAGTACACCACGCCCATCTCGTCGCCACTCATGCGCGCCAGTGGGTGATCGGCAGGCAGCGCGGTTGGGCGAACACTTAGCTGGAAATCGCCCATCACTTGTTCGGCCAGGCACAGCAGCACAATCCGCTCGCCCCGCGCGGTAGCGGCGCGCAGGTCGTCGGTGCTCAGTTTGGTAATACCATCCACCTCGATATCGGCCAGTGTCGTGGGCCGCAGCAGCACGGCATTTGCGAGAATAACCAGCTTATTCGCGGCATCCCAGCCCTCAACATCGAGCGTCGGGTTGGCTTCGGCCAGGCCGCGCTGCTGCATTTCGGCGAGCGCATCGGCATAGCTTGTGCCTGCCTCCATTCTACGCATGATGTTCTGGGTGGTGCCATTCAACACCGCCTCAACGCGCTGGATGTGCGCACCAGCGAGGTCGCGCCAGCCAAGGTTGATGGTTGGTAGCGCGCCGCCAACACAGGCGCTGAAGCGTAACGCCGGGCGTGGTTCGGGCACATGCACGGTATTATCGGCGGCCAGATCGCTCCACGCGGCAAGCTCGGGGTAGGCCAGCGCCAGTGGGCCTTTATTCGCCAGCACCACCGACATCCCGCGCTCCAAGGCGGCGCGCACGGTGCCAAGGCCGGGCTGCCCATCTTTCAGGTTTACCAGGGTTGCTTCCATAAGCATATCGGCATCGAGCGTGTGTACCAGCCCGGCACCGCCCACGCCTTCCTGCCCGCCGGGCAAGCTTACGACGCTCCGTCCGGCCTGTTTCGCCTTGAGCAGCGCAGCAATATCCAGCCCATTCGGGTCACTAATTGCGCCGCGCGAATCGGTTGCGCCGACCACCACAAATTCTAGCCCAAACTCATTGCGCAGGATAGCAGCCTGCGATTGCAAAATGCCCAACAGACTGCGGCCAACGTTGCCCAGGCCAGTAAGAATCAGGCGGTAGGTCGATATCGTCACGATATGCTCCTTAAATTCCTGCGCAGAAACGGCCCTATTCTACCATGCCTTGGGTGGATAGCGAGCGCTCGATCGCATCCAGGCGCGCCAGCAATGCTGGAAGCTCGCCCATGTGCTCGAGCTGGTAGTAGCCGGGATGATCGGCCTGCGGTGGTGTATCGTGCTCGTGCGCCCAGGTGAGGTGGTAGGGAATGTACACCGCGCTGGCTCCAAGCGCAAGCACGGGCAAAATATCGGAGCGCAACGAATTGCCCACCATCAGGAAGCGCGCCGGATTGATGGTGTGGTGGCGCAGCAGACTGGCATAACTGTCGCGGCTTTTATCGCTCACAATTTCGACATAACGGAAATATTGGGCCAGGCCCGATTGCGCAATCTTCAGCTCCTGGTCGCGCAGGTCGCCTTTGGTAATGACCATTAAAGGGTACGATTGCGCCGCGCTCATCAGCGTTTCGGCCACATGGTCGAGTAACTCTACCTCTGCCGTGAGCATTGTGCGAGCAATATCAATGATACGTTGAATATCGCTGCCCTGGATGCGCCCCTCCGTCAGCTCGACGGCCGTTTCGATCATCGAGAGCGCGAAAGCTTTGATGCCATAGCCGAAATGCTGGAGATTGCGCATCTCAGTGGCATACAGCCGCTGGTCGATCCACGCGGGGCTATGGTACTGGGCCAGCAGTTGCCTGAATGCCTCTTGCGCCTGGGCATAGAGCCGTTCGTTATGCCATAGGGTATCGTCGGCGTCGAAAGCAATAACGTCAAATCGTGCCATAGTACCAAATTCCTCTGCTCCTATATCAAATCCGATTGAATACTTGTATGGTGTATACACAACGTACTACGCACTACAAAGCCGAAAGCTATGGACGTAGTGCGTAATACGACGAGCGATTTGGTATTACACATCAGCCAGTGCCGCCCGCCCCTCGGCTTGCTCGGCCTGGTCGGGCGCGGTGATTGGCTCGTCGGCGGCGAGTAAGCGTGGCAGCACCGTTGCGCTGAGAATCAGCCCGATGCCCAGTATCTGCGGCCATTCCAGGCGCTCACCGAGCAGCGCCACCGCAAGCAACACCGACACCGGGGCTTCGAGCATCACAACGATGCTGGCGATTCGCCCGGGCAGGTAGCGCAGCGCCATGGTGAACAACGCATAGCCGCCCAGCGTTGGCCCCAGCGCGAGAAATGCCAGTATCAGCCAGGGCGCTGCAGTGCTGCCCACTGCCTGCACAATATTGGTGGTTTGTCCGGCATCGGTGATGCCCAGCGCAGTGCTTGCAAACCATAGCAGCAATAGCACCAGCGCGCCAAATAGCATGGTGTAGGTGAGCGATGTCCATGGGCTGGTGTTTTGTACCGAGCGCTGGCTGTATAACACATACCCTGCATGCGCCATGCCGGTGGCGAGGCCTACCAATGTACCAAGCCAGCTTACCCGCAGAACCGCCGGATCGTAGGCTCGTACCAGCAAGGCACAGCCGAATAGGGCGATCGCCAGCGCCAATACCTGCGGCCAGCGAATGCGCTCGCCAAACAGTAGCCATGCGCCAACCGTGACAAACGTCGGGAAGGTGTAGATCATCACGACCGCAATGGAAGCGCCGTTCAGCAGAATGGATAGCACCCACAGCGCATGGTACACGCCAATCGAAATCGCGCCAATTAGGGCCAGGCCGCGCAGCTCGCGCCAGCTCACGCGCAATAAGCCTGGGCGTAGTACCGCCAACGCAATCAAGCACGCCAGCGCAATAATGGCATCACGCCAGAAGGCAATCGCAAGTGCCGGTACGTGGTGGGTTTCGAGCAAATACTTAATGCCAGGGCTTGTCGAGGCCCAGATGATCGCGGCGATAACCGTAAGTACGTAGCCAGTACGCGTCTTGTCCTGCATAGCCCTTCCTTACATTATTCTTCTGCTGAAGCATGAGGCGTTACGTCCTGGTGTCCTGTGGCTTTGGAAGCGTGGCATTAAGCTTTCATTGGGTACAACTGTGTACGGTTTTCAAAAGATACACGAAAGACCCAAAACATACCTACAAGGCGTTTTGGGTCTTTCGTGCCGGGTTGTTACCCGCCGGAGCAGCAGCGGCTTAACCTACAAGCAAGCCAATAACAGCGGCTAATACCATCGCAACCATAAATGCCGGAATGATATTGAGCGGGTTGCGCCATTCCCAATGTAAATGAATATCGAGTGGCATGTGCGAGCCATGGTTGGCCTGCATTGTGTAGCGCTCAAACCAATCGGATCGGTTGGATTGGCTGCTGCCAGTATTGCGCGGGTTTCGCGGCCCACCAGTGCGGGTGCGCTCGAAGGTTGTTTTGTTGCCCTCTTTTGTATACGTATGCGTAATAGTTGTCATATGTTTATGCCTCCGTAAGTGTTGTGCGGGCTGCGCGGCTGCTGGTAGCTCCATCAGGTAACGGCAGCGCTGATGTTTCATAAGTTGATGATGTGGCGAGGGTAGTGAATGTACGACGAACCGACGGATGATTGCGTAGCCGAATGTAGAGTAGGTCTTCTAGTGTCTGCGGTGTGGCAGTGCGCACTTTGAGTAAAAAACACCATTCACCAATCAGACGATGGACTTCTTGCACCTCCGGTAGTTGTGACAGGAACCTGTCGGCCTCAACGAGATCGCATCCTGCGTTCGTTTCGAGAAAAATGAACGCTGTTGTCGTTAGCCCGAGCTTAATTGGATCGACTAGCGCAACATACCCAAGTATGTAGCCGCGCTCCTCGAGCAGCTTTACCCGCCGCAGCACCGTGGGCGGCGCTAGCCCAACGCGCTGTGCCAGGTCGCTATTCGACATGCGACCATCCTCTTGCAACAGCTTGAGGATTTGCAGGTCGATTGTATCCAGCTCTTCGACGACACTCACTGCCTCACCCTCCATGTCGTATTCATTACAAACAACAGTATAATACTCTTTGATTATTTCAGTAATACACCGAAAGTTGTAATTTTGATACAAAATATCTACAGATTGATGACTCCTTGTAAGAATTTTACTGCGTGGCCCGCCAGGCGCACACGCGGCCCGGCATCTTCACAAAACAGCTCACCACCACGGGGTGAAACCTGGAGCGCGTGCAGGTTTGTTTTGCCTAGCCGCGCCGACCAATAGGGTACCAGCGCGCAGTGGGCCGAGCCGGTAACCGGGTCTTCGGGGATGCCGTAGGCGGGCGCAAAAAAGCGTGAGACAATATCGGCGCTTTCGCCGCGTGCTGTGACGCAAACGCCGCGTGTATCAAGGCGTGCCAGGGCGTCCATACGCGGCTGGAGCGTGCGTACTAGCTGTTCATGTTCAAGCACTACCAACAGATCCATCCCCTGGCGTACTTCTAGTGGCGTGCAGCCTAGCCCTTCCAATAATTCGGGTGGGGCAGCGCAGGGCGCCGTTGCGAGGCTGGGGAAATCCATCATCAGCCGGTCGCCAGCGCGCACAACTGTCAGGTCGCCGCTGCGGGTGGAAAAGGTAACACTGCTGCGCTGTGGTTCAAGCTCGGTGAAGAGTACAAATGCCGCGGCCAGGGTGGCATGCCCGCACAGATCGACTTCGGCGACGGGCGTGAACCAGCGTAAGCCGTAGTGCTCGCCTTCGCGCACGAAAAAGGCAGTTTCCGAAAGATTATTCTCAGCGGCGATCTGCTGCATTGTTCCGGCATCGAGCCACACATCGAGCGGGCAAACTGCCGCTGGATTACCGGAAAATACCCGCTTGGTAAAAGCGTCGATTTGGTACATCGGGAGGGTTGGCATATGCAGGCTCCTTTTCTTGGTGTGGGTTGAAGCAGCGCTTATCAACGGTTTTGCAACACCCTAAACCAGCGGCAAACACTCGGCAAGCGGCGGCACCGTAAATGTGCGGCGATTGTTCTGGGCGCTGATCAGCTGCCCAAGGATCTGCACGGCTTCGGCCATAAGTTCGGGGGTAAGGCTGCTAAACGATAGGCGGAGAAAGGGCTGGGCTGGTGGTTCGATGAAAAACACATCGCCAGGCGCAAAGCCTACACCGCGCTCAACCGCCGCCAGGTATAAGTCGGTTACCGAGGTGCCGCGTGGCAGTGTTACCCACGAGCATAGCCCACCGCGCGGTGTTGTCCATTGTACGCCCGAAGGAAACGAACGTGCCAGAGCAGTCATTAATGCGTCGCGGCGCGCACGGTAGATTGGCAGCGTGCGGCGTAAATGGCTTGCCAGCCAGCCGTGCTGAATAAATAGCGCCAGGGCGCGCTGCATCAGTGGGGGCGAGCAGAGATCGTCGGCCTGCTTGGCTGCTACGAGCCGAGCAATAAACTGCGGCGCGGCGATGATGTAGCCAATGCGCGCGCCGGGTAACAGCGATTTCGAAAAGCTGCTGACGTGCAACACCAAACTATTCTGGTCGCTGCCTTTGATTGCGGGCAGAATCGTGCCTTCGTAGACCAGCGCGCTATAAATGTCGTCTTCGATGATCGGCACGCGGTATCGCTCGGATAAGACCAGCAATTGGTTGCGGCGCGCCGCGCTAAGGCATACGCCACTAGGGTTTTGGAACACCGGGATGGTGTAAATAAAACGCGGCTGGTATTCCTGCAACAACGGCTCAAGGACCTCGACGACCATGCCATCGGCATCGACTGGAACCCCAATCGGGCGGATGCCCTGGTTATTCAGCACATTCAGCAGCCCCAGATAGGTTGGCTGTTCAACAATGACTGTATCGCCAAGGCGGGCTAACGTGCGCGCAATCAGCGCCATGCCCTGGGTCGTGCCCGATGTGATCACAATTTCGTCGGGGGCGGCGTTAATGCCGCGCTCGCGCACCAGCTCGGCAACACTGGTACGCAGCAGTGGGTCGCCCTGCGAAGCCGTATAGCTTAGCACCGCCGCACCACCGCTAGTAAGTGCTTCATCGAGTGCGCGGGCGAAGTCGCGGGTTGGGTAAAGGTCGGGGGCGGCATCGGCCATTGCGAGCGAACGCATCCCAGGGAGCCGCGCGAGGCGTACCATATCGTTCAGAATGCTAGGTGGCGAGCGATCGTGCCCGTAATCGGTTTGTACAGTAGCTGGTTCGGTTGGCGCAGCGACAAAGGTGCCACGCCCCACAGTCGCTTCAACCCAACCACCCGCTTGCAGCTCACTATAAGCCGTATGTATGGTAAGCCGGGTCACGCCCAGCTGCACCGCCAGCTCGCGTACTGTGGGCAGCCGCGCACCGGGCGGTAGTGCGCCCGAGCGTATGCGCCGCTGAATATCTTGCGCGAGCTGGGTATACAGCGGTTGTGGGCTGTTCCGATTCAGGGTGATTTGCATAGCGTTCTCGGCCTTTGTCTTGTTTTGTCTGGGTTTGTCTCTATCTAAATTACGCACTGGGATGATTGTATGAAGAATTGTCCTGGCTGCATAGAGACAAATGGCGGGGATTTCGTTAGAACAATATGCCAAGAACGGGCTGGTTACCAGCCAATTGGACTGTGTAAGGCCACTGATTTCGGCGCGCTGCCCTGCACTTTTGCTCGCTAGCAAGGAATGAAAGCTTTGTTATGTTGAGATATCGGGCCGCATGCTATAATGCAAAAGGGTATCGTGGATATCCTACGCTTATAGCATTCTAACGCCGTATTTCGATTATTTCACCGAGGGAACTGACTATGCCGCAGCACGTACCAGCCAACTTTACGCCGTTCGAAACCTGCATGCGCAGCGAGGGGCTAGCGCAGATCGTGATTGATAATTTTCACTATTACTACGATGTACTCGCCTCTGGCAGCGTGGGCTTGATTCCCGAGAGTACAATTTCATCAGTAGCTGGTGTGCCTAGTATTGATGTCACAGCTACGTATACTGAAGCCGGGCGCGCAGCGCTGAAGCGCGCGGCAGTCCTCAAACTCAACGGTGGGCTGGGTACGAGTATGGGACTGGATCAGGCAAAATCGCTGTTGATTGCGCGCGAAGGGCTCACCTTTCTGGATATTATTGCCCGCCAGACATTACGTTTCGGTACGCACTACGATTGCGCGGTGCCGCTCATTCTTATGAATAGCTTTAATACCGATGCTGACTCGCGCGCAGTGCTGGCCCACTACCCCGAACTCAACGGCCCCATCCCACCGACCCTGATGCAAAATAAGGTGCCTAAGGTAGTGCAAGACACGCTTACGCCCGCCGAGTGGCCCGCCAACCCGAGCCTGGAATGGTGCCCGCCCGGCCATGGTGAGGTATATATTGCGCTGGCAACCTCGGGCATGCTCGCTACCCTCTTGGCGCACGGCTACGAATACCTATTTCTCTCGAATGTCGATAACCTGGGTGCAACGCTCGATCTTGGCATCCTCGGGTATATTGCCGAGCAAAACATTCCATTTTTAATGGAAGTAGCCACCCGCACCGAAGCCGATAAGAAGGGCGGGCATATTGCGCAACAGCTGAATGGGCAGCTCATCTTACGTGAGGTGGCTCAATGCCCTGAAGCCGATCTGCCTGCGTTTCAGGATATTACGCGCCACGCATATTTCAATACTAATAATATCTGGGTCAACCTGCGCCAGCTGAAGCAGCTGCTTGATGCTAATAATAATGTTCTGAAGCTGCCGATGATTCGCAACATGAAGACGGTTGACCCGAAAGATAGCCATTCACCCGCAGTGTATCAGCTTGAAACTGCGATGGGTGCCGCGATTGGTGTGTTCCCAGGCGCGCAGGTGCTGCATGTGCATCGCGATCGCTTCCTGCCCGTGAAAACATGCGACGATCTGTTGCGATTACGCTCGGATATATACACGCTCGATGAAGCGTTTCGCTTAGTGCAGGCAAATGAAGCACCGCCTACGATTGTAGCGCTTGATGGGCGATTCTATAAGCTCATCGCCGATTTTGAAGCACGCTTTCCCCATGGTGCTCCTTCGCTGCGCGACTGCGCGCGCCTGGTGGTGCAGGGCGACGTTGCATTTGGCACAGGGGTAGTATGCCGTGGCGAGGTACGGCTGCTTAATCGTGGTACCCTGCAAAGCAGCGTGCCCGATGGAGCAATACTTGTTGGCGAGCACGATCTCACCAGCACACGCGTCCCCTAGTTTTTTGTGTGCTATTTCATCGACAGGGTGTAGCGGCCCTAGTGCCAGTCAATGATGGGAATGATGCGGTGCCTCACGTTTGAGGAATACTGCAGCAGGCAAAACTACCAACGGCATAAGTCCGGTC
>JAFEAS010000091.1:0-25234 GCA_018266315.1 Chloroflexi bacterium SZAS-1
ATAGAAAGAAAAAGTTCGTGACTACTTTTTCAACTTTTTTATGCTGTAAAAAATTCCATGCACGAAAAAGCTCGGTTCGAACGTTGAACCTATGGCGCACAAATAATCCTCTCAGCAGGTTAACGCAAGAAAGGAGCCAGTATGGATCGCCGCACGATGATTGAAAATCGGCTACGTGCTGCACGCAGTGTCACCAATGCGACTGCCGATGTAGCGCGTAGTGAAATCGATGGACTGCATACTGAGTTTGAGACGGCATTCAAGATTGCCGCACGGATTGATAGTGCTTCGGATCAATATATTGCGACTGCGTTTGAATATGGGCAGGCGCTGAAAAAGCTCAAACAGCTGCAATCGGTTACGGATACCGAAAAAAAAGGATATCGACGAGGCAAAAGGCGAGCTTGAAAAGGCAAAGAAGCGCTTCGATGAGCTCAAGGCGGCATTTAATAAGGCAGAGGCTGTCTATCACCGCACGCATGCCGAAGCATCGGCCACGCTTCGTGCTGCCGATGCCGCGCTGGCGCGCTTTCACGAACACACCCAGGTATCGACGCGGCTCATCCATACATTCGCCGAATTTGCCAGCGGCAATGCGCCGGGCGAGGATACATAGAGAACCCATACATGGAGCGCATTAAGGCTATTCGAGCGCAAACAATGCAGGCGTGGGCTTTTGGCCTACGCCTGCGTGTTAGTTGGCTATGTGTTGCCTGCCCGCTACACGCCGTCGATTTCGGCAACGCTGAAGGGCGATTTCGGTGCAATATAGTCGGTATCCATCTGGGCGAGCTGCAGCTTACCGCTAATGTCGTCGTTCACTGCGTGCCAGTAGGTATAGCTCTCGATCACCCAGATGCCGCTCTCGCGCGTGCCGTTGCCCGAGCCTTTCACGCCGCCAAATGGCATATGCGCCTCGGCTCCGGTAGTCGAGTTGTTGATACTGCTCATACCGGCCTGGATGCGCTCTTTGAACTGGTAGGCCCACTCGCGATTATTGGTGTAGCAGGCCGAGCTGAGACCGTAATCGACGCTATTTGCCGCCTCAATCGCTTCGTCGATGCCATTCACCCGCACGAGGTTAATGGTTGGCCCAAACACTTCTTTCTGGAAGAGCTGCATGCCTGGCTGCACATCGGCCCAGATGGTCGGCCAGCCGTAGAAGGCCGCTGTGGGGTCGCCCTGGAAGCCGCTGGGCTTGCTCTCGCGGGTGATCCGGCCCTTGCCATACAGCAGCGTCGCGCCATCGGCTTTGCCCCAATCGTAGTGCGCCTGCCACGAATTGAAGAAGCGCTCGTTGATAAACGGGCCGTACAGCACATCCGGGTATTTCAGCGGGTCGCCAATTGTAATCGCCTGGGTCGCAGCCAGGAAGCGCCGCGTAAACTCTTCGGCAATTGGCGCATCGAGGATAATATTCCCGGCGCTGGTGCAGCGCTGGCCGCCCGTGCCAAAAGCCGCCCACAGCGCGCCGCTGACCGCATTCTCAAGGTCGGCATCGGCCATGACAATCAGTGGATTCTTGCCACCCAGCTCAAGCGTGGGGTGAAGCAGGTTGCGGCCCGCGATCTCGCCGATCTGGCGACCTACGGCGGTGCTGCCAGTAAACGCGAATTTGTCGAGCCGCTTGCGCCCGCGCTCGTCGCGCTCGTCGATCATATTCACCAGGAACTGCCCGGCCGCGCCCGCGCCGCCGCCAAACACAACATTCAGCACGCCCTCGGGCAGGCCAGCCTCTTCCATCAGCTTCACAAACGCATACGACGATGCCGGGCAATCTTCCGAGGGCTTCCACACAATCGTATTGCCCGTCACCAGCGCGGGAATAATCTTCCAGCTTGGTACCGCAATCGGGAAATTACCAGCGGTGATAATGCCAACCACGCCTAGCGGGCGGCGATAGGTCATCAGCTCCTTGCGGTGCATCTCCGAGGGCACAGTCTGGCCGTATAGCCGCCGCCCTTCCGACTGGAAAAAGTGGCAGGTGTCGATCGCCTCTTGCACATCGCCGCGCGCCTCTTTCAGGGTCTTCCCCATTTCGCGGCTGACTAAACGGCTCAATGCCTCTTTCTCACGCTCAATCGCCTTACCGATCGAGCCAATGATCTGCCCGCGAATCGGCGCAGGCGTGCGCCCCCAGGCTTCGGCGGCGCGCCGGGCGGCAACACAGGCATCGCGCACTTGCTCTAGCGTCGCTTCGGGGAATTCGCCAATCACATCTTCGAGGTTGCTCGAATTATGCGAGAGAAATGTCGATGGACTATCGACGGACTGGCCGCCGATCAAATTCGAAAATCGCCGGGTCATACAAGCTCCTTTGCTGTACGTTTCATGAGTCGGCCCGCACCAGCGCGCCAAAGACACACTATCTTACCACAGCCCTGCGCATCGGCGTGGGATGCGTCGCATAGCTCGCAAGTGCCTGCCCATTTCTTTGGTATCATGCCAGTATGGGAGGGACTAATGCCGCACTGGAAAACATGGCTCTTTAGCGCAATCGGTATCGCCGAAGCCCAGGTAGATACGATCAAACGCCGGATCGATGACCGCTGGGGCAACGAGCCACTGCTGATTACCGCCTACGATGGTTTTGGCACACCGGCGCGATTAACGCTCACCGGGCGCGTGCTTGAAGCGCCAGAGCTGCGCCCACCCGCCGCCGACGATTCGGTATGGCGCAACCTGGCGAATATGTATCGGCGCTTCGAAAGCGATGAAATTCCTGGTGCCTGCGTGCGCGCAAGCTTCAGCGGCGCAAATTATGACGCGCAAGCCGATAAAGAGGGCTTTTTCACCGTCGAGCTTACCCCACCCGAGCCGTTACCTGCGAACCAGCTCTGGCACACCATCGCGCTTGAGCTACTCACGCCGCCCGCCCCCGCCAATGGCCACGTACAGACGACCGGGCGCGTACTGGTGCCGCCGCCCGCCGCGCGCTTTGGCATCATCAGCGATATCGACGATACGGTTATTCGTACCAATGCTACCAGCCTGATCGGTACGGTGCGCAGCACATTGCTGGCAAACGCCTATACGCGCCTGCCATTTCCAGGTGTAGCCGCCTTCTATCGTGCGCTACATGGCGCTGGCACCAACCCACTGTTCTATGTTTCAAGTAGCCCGTGGAATATTTACGATATGCTCAGCGCGACATTTGCGCTCCAAGGCATTCCGGCGGGGCCGCTCATGCTCCGCAACTGGGGCTTCGAGGGCCGCTTCGAGCTAGCGTTTCGGCACCACGACCATAAATTCGCTGCACTTGCACGCATTCTCGAAACCTACCCCCAGCTGCCGTTTATACTCATTGGCGATAGCGGCCAGGAAGACCCCGAGATCTATCGCGAGGTTGTGCAGCGCTTCCCAGGCCGTATTCTTACAACCTATATTCGCAATGTAACCCCGGCGAGCGCGACACGCACCGCCGCCATTCAGGCGCTGGCCCGCGAGCTACAGGCTCAGGGCAACACGCTGCTCCTGATCGACGATACATTAGGTGCCGCACGCCACGCGCAAACTATGGGCTGGATCAGTGCGGCTGATCTCGGCGAGGTTGCCGTCGCAATAAATAAAGGGAATCCATGACATCGATCATTCCGTCTTCCTGGCAGCCAGTCCTGGCACAAGAAACCGACAAACCCTACTATGCGCAGCTGCAAGCATTTGTGGCAAGTGAGCGAGCCACCCATACCGTTTTCCCGCCCGAAGCCGACGTGTTTAATGCGCTCGCGCTTACCCCGTTCGAGGATGTGCGCGTGCTGCTGCTCGGGCAGGATCCCTACCACGACGACGGGCAGGCCCATGGGCTGTGCTTTTCGGTGCGACCGGGCATTGCGCCGCCGCCCTCACTTGTCAATATCTACAAAGAGCTGCACAGCGATGTCGGCTTTCGCATCCCGAATAACGGCTACCTGGTACGCTGGGCTGAACAAGGCATGCTCATGCTCAACGCGGTGCTCACGGTGCGCGCCCACCAGCCAAACTCGCACAAGAACAAAGGCTGGGAAACCTTCACCGACGCGATTATCCGCGCCGTAAGTGCCAAAGCCGAGCCAGTAGTATTTGTGCTGTGGGGCGGCTACGCCCAGAAAAAGCTGAAGCTTATCGACACCGCCCGCCACACCGTCATTCAATCCGCCCATCCGTCGCCGCTGTCGGCGCACAACGGTTTCTTCGGCAGCCACCCGTTCTCGCAGATCAACGCCGCGCTCAGCGCCGCTGGCACCCCTCCGATCGACTGGCAAATTGACGATATCTAAGCCACGGTACATTGTCTATCTGGTATTTGCCACCCTTCCCGGCCCGCGTCACAGCGGGCTTTGCACTGCCTCAGCCATTTCCTCCTGGCGCACGGCGATCTTTATACAATCCTTATACCCGCATCGGAAATCCACATAGTATCTTTATGCCAACCGCACTATCATCAGCATAGAAACCGTACGTAGTGAGGTTGCTATGCTGTTACATAAGCTTTTCCCCCACCACAAAACGAACGCAACCATGCCGATTGCCGCTCATACCAATAGCCTGCAGCTGGCGCTCTGGTCGTTATGGACGGCGGCGCTGGTGGTGTGCGCTGCGCTCCAGTGGCATACCAATGTGGTAGCGGGCCAAGCGCTGAACGTGCTGGCGCTGATCATTCATTGTGGGCTGACCGGCCTGGTTGGGCTAGTGATCATGACCTGGATCGAGATGCGTCTGGAACCCTGGCGCTTTCTCGAATAAGAAGGAGCTTGCTATGATCGATCTGCTCTATCTGCTCGCAACGCTGCTCTTCTTTGCCCTTTCGTGGGCGCTGGTGAAAGCGTGTGAGCGTTTGTAATCCGACTGAATCGAGGGAAGCACAATGTTCTACCTGCTCAGCGCAATTGTTGTGCTGCTACTGGTGTATCTCTTCGTTGCGCTCTTAAAACCGGAGCTATTTTAATGACCATCAATGGCTTTTTACAGATTGCCCTCTATCTCTTGATGCTAGT
Organism: Chloroflexi bacterium SZAS-1; assembly: GCA_018266315.1. GTDB lineage: Bacteria > Chloroflexota > Chloroflexia > Chloroflexales > Roseiflexaceae > Kouleothrix. The sequence continues at coordinate 4,974 of JAFEAS010000091.1, forward strand.
CGCGCTGGTAAAACCGCTCGGCTGGTATATGGCGCGTGTATACGAAGGCCAGCCAGCAGGGCTTAACCGCCTCCTCGCACCGCTCGAACGGCTGCTGTACCGCCTGTTCGGCATACAGCCCGATGCAGAAATGAGCTGGACACACTACCTGGCAGCGATGTTGCTGTTTAATGCGCTGGGCGTTGGGTTGCTGTATGCACTGCAACGCCTGCAAGGCTGGTTGCCGCTCAACCCGCGCGGCTTTGCCGCGGTTACCCCCGACTCAGCGCTGAACACTGCTACAAGCTTCGTTACGAACACGAACTGGCAGGGCTACAGTGGCGAAGCAACCATGAGCTACCTTACCCAGATGCTCGGCATGAATGTGCAAAACTTCTTGTCGGCGGCGACGGGTATGGCGCTGCTCATTGCGCTCATTCGCGGCATTGCGCGGCGTAGCACCACTACAATCGGTAATTTCTGGGTCGATCTTACCCGCTCGGTGCTGTATATTCTGCTGCCCCTGGCGCTACTGGTTGCATTGGTAGAAGTGCAGCAAGGCGCGATACAAACAGTCGCCGATTATCGCGCGGTCAATGTACTTCAGCCGCAGCACTACGCGCAGGCGCGAACCGATATCGCTGGCAAAACGATTACCGACACGGTGCAGGTGACACAGCAGTGGCTGCCCATGGGGCCGGTGGCCTCGCAGGTAGCAATTAAGCACATTGGTACTAATGGCGGAGGCTTCTTCAATGCCAATGCCGCGCACCCATACGAAAGCCCAACGCCGCTAACCGACTTTGTGCTGGTGCTGGCCGAAACCTGTATTGCGGCGGCGCTCACCTACACCTTCGGTATCATGGTTGGCGATACTCGCCAGGGCTGGGCCATTCTGGCGGCAATGTTAATTGTGCTGGTCGCGTTTCAGTGCGTCGCCTACTGGGCCGAAGCGTCGGGAAACCCGCATATTGCCGCAATGGGCGTGGACACGCTCGCCAGCAATAGCAACCCGGGTGGCAATATGGAGGGCAAAGAAGTACGTTTTGGCATTGCCCGCTCAGCGCTGTTTGCCACCGCCACCACCGCTACCTCAACCGGGGCCGTCGATGCAATGCACGATTCGTTTACCCCGCTGGGTGGCATGGTGCTGCTGATTATGATGCAATTCAGCGAGACGATCCTGGGCGGGGTTGGCTCGGGGCTGTATGGCATGCTGATTTTTGTGATTGTGGCGGTATTTATTGCCGGGCTCATGGTCGGGCGCACGCCCGAATACCTGGGGAAGAAAATTGAAGTGTATGAAATGAAGATGGCCTCACTGGTCGTGCTAATCATGCCAATCATCGTGCTGGGCTGCACGGCGCTGGCGGTGTCGACCCAGGCCGGTACCACCAACACCCAGCCTGCCGCGCATGGGTTTAGCGAAGTGCTCTACGCCTTTTCCTCCATGGGCAATAACAATGGCAGCGCATTTGCGGGGCTAGGCGCGAACACATTGTTTTATAACCTGGTAGGGTCATTCGCAATGCTGGTATCGCGGTTCTGGCTGGCGATTCCTACCCTGGCAATCGCCGGGTCGTTGGCACGCAAAAAAGTGGTGCCCGCCGGGCCAGGTACCTTGGCAACGCACACGCCGCTGTTTGTGGCGCTGCTGATTGGCGTCGTCGTTCTGGTTGGCGCGCTGACGTTCATTCCGGCGCTGGCGCTCGGGCCAATTGTCGAACATTTACTTATGCTGCAGTAGCACAAAAACTGACCACGAAGAAAGAAAAAAGTACCGTGCTGCCGCAGGCAAGTAAACCGTCAACGGAAGTTGTACTCTCTTAATTGCATCAGGAGCCTAGTTCGCTTATGGATGAGCATATTCAATCGCGCCCATTATTCGATCCTGCGATTGTGCGGCGGGCGATCGCCGATGCCTGCAAAAAGCTTGACCCGCGTGTGCAGGTGCGTAACCCGGTGATGTTTGTGGTGCTCGTGGGCAGCGTGCTCACCACCGGGCTGGCGATCGAGGCGAGCCTGGGCCAGGGCGAAGCAGCTCCCGGGTTCATCTGGGCAATTGCGCTGTGGTTGTGGTTTACCGTACTCTTCGCCAATTTCGCCGAAGCGATGGCCGAGGGCCGGGGTAAGGCTCAGGCCGATACGCTGCGCAAAGCCCGCCGCGATGTTCATGCAAAGAAAATGCGGAACTACACGCCTGGACACAAGGCTGCAAGCAATGGCACGAACCCGACCCAACTCTGTGCCGCCAGCGATTTGCGTAAAGGCGACATTGTGCTGGTTGAGGCAGGCGACTTCATCCCAATGGATGGCGAAGTGGTTGAGGGCGTCGCGTCGGTGGACGAGAGTGCGATCACGGGCGAAAGTGCGCCGGTGATCCGCGAAAGTGGCGGCGATCGCTCGGCAGTGACCGGCGGCACGCACGTGCTTTCGGACTGGCTGGTCGTGCGCATTACCAGCAACCCCGGCGAAACTTTCCTTGATCGCATGATTGGCATGGTTGAAGGAGCCAAGCGCCAGAAAACACCTAATGAAATTGCGCTCAACATTCTGCTAGCGGCGCTGACGATTATCTTCCTGCTGGCAACCGTGACGCTGCTGCCCTACTCGCTGTATAGCGTGCGCGCAGCGCAGCAAGGTATACCCATCACCATCACTGTGCTGATCGCGCTGCTGGTGTGTCTTATCCCAACCACCATTGGCGGGCTGCTCAGCGCCATCGGTATTGCTGGCATGGATCGCATGATCCAGGCGAATGTGATTGCTATGTCGGGGCGTGCAGTGGAGGCCGCCGGTGATGTCGATGTGCTGCTGCTCGATAAAACCGGCACCATTACGCTGGGGAATCGGCAGGCCACCGCATTTATTCCTGCCGACGGCATTGCATCAAGTCAGCTCGCCGACGCGGCGCAGCTCTCGTCGCTGGCCGACGAAACGCCGGAAGGGCGCAGTATTGTGGTGCTGGCGAAAGAACAATATGGCTTGCGCGAGCGCGCCATTCACGAGCTGGGGGCCGAGTTTGTGCCTTTCACCGCCCAGACGCGCATGAGTGGGGTAAATTTCGATGGGCACCAGATTCGGAAAGGCGCGGTTGACGCGATCGAGCGCTATATTGCCGAGCAGGGCGGGCAATTCCCCGCGCATGTGCAAATCGTGGTGGATACGATTGCCCGGGAAGGCGGCACGCCGCTGGTAGTTGCCGATGGTGCGCAGGTATTGGGCACCGTTCAGCTCAAAGACATCGTCAAAGGCGGCATGAAAGAGCGCTTCGCCGAGCTACGGCGGATGGGCATTAAAACCGTGATGATCACCGGCGACAACCCACTGACGGCAGCGGCGATCGCTGCCGAGGCGGGCGTCGATGATTTTCTGGCGCAGGCTACCCCCGAGGCCAAGCTCAAGCTCATCCGCGAATATCAGACTGGTGGGCGGCTGGTCGCAATGACCGGCGATGGCACCAACGACGCGCCAGCGCTGGCACAGGCCGATGTAGCGGTAGCGATGAATAGCGGCACCCAGGCAGCCAAAGAGGCGGGCAATATGGTCGATCTGGACTCGAACCCGACCAAGCTGATTGAGGTGGTTGAAATTGGGAAGCAGCTGCTGATGACGCGCGGCGCGCTTACAACCTTCTCCATCGCCAATGATATTGCCAAGTATTTTGCCATTATCCCGGCAGCCTTCGCTACTACCTACCCGGTGCTAAATACGCTCAATATTATGCGCCTGGCGACACCCCAAAGCGCGATTCTATCGGCAGTTATTTTCAACGCGCTGATCATCATTTTTCTCATCCCGCTGGCCTTACGCGGCGTGCGCTACCGTGCCGTCGGTGCCGCGACGCTGCTGCGCGATAACCTGCTGGTGTATGGGCTTGGCGGCATTGTAGTGCCATTTATTGGCATCAAGCTTATTGATCTTGTGCTGGTTGCGCTACGGCTCACCTGAGGCCAGGCAGTTTTCTGCTCTATTCGGGTTGCGTAGTAACGATCTTCAGCTAATGTGAGAATTATCATGACCATTGTTCGTAGCCAAATTCGGCCAGCGCTTGTCGCACTTGCCGTGCTGGCGGTCATAACTGGCGGCATATACCCGTTTCTTGTCACTGGCCTGGCCCAAGCGCTCTTCCCATACCAGGCTAATGGCAGCATTATCCTTGGCAAGGATGGGCAACCCGTGGGTTCGGCGCTGATTGGCCAGCAGTTCGACGACCCGAAATACTTCTGGGGCCGCCCTTCGGCAACCGCGCCAGCGCCATACACTGCCTTTAACCCCGATACGCTCACCGGCTCGTCGGGTTCAAATTACGGCCCGCTGAACGATGCCCTGATCGGCCCCAATGGCAGCATCCAGCAGCGCATTCGGGCGCTACACGCCGCCGACCCGACTAACACAATGCCGATCCCGGTTGATCTCGTTACCGCCTCGGCCAGTGGGCTCGACCCACACATCAGCCCCGCCGCCGCCGAATACCAGGTCGCACGGGTTGCGCGTGCGCGTGGCATCGCTATCGCGCGCATACGTGCCCTCGTTGCCCAGCATACGGCAGGCCGTACCTTCGGCATTCTCGGCGAGCCGCGTGTGAATGTACTGGAATTGAATCTCGAGCTTAATACGCTCACGTGAGGAATATCATGCAAACGTTTGATCTCACCAACCGTTCGATTAACTGGGAAGCCGTCGTTGCAACGGTCAACGATACCGCCGAGCCGACCATACTCACAATGCAGGGGATAATCTGTGGCGTGTTGCTGCCCGAGCATACGGTGCGACAGCTGGTCGCCCGGCTGCGGCCAGCCGAGTGCCAGCAGCACCCAGTACCCACAGCTCAGCCGCTTGCAGCACAGAATTACCTGGAATTATTGCGCGATGATCCAACCCTTGTGCCAATTGTCGATGGGCAGCCGCTCGAATTTGTCACGATGATGAATTCCAGCTATATTGACCCACAGCAGCTCTATCAATTTAAACACCCGGCAACCCACCGGCTCTACATCTATCGCGCCAGCGAGCTTCAGAGTGCGATCGGTCGCGTCTTTGTCAGCGTCGATTTCGTGCCCAATAATCCCAAAGCCTTTGTTACCGATAAGCACTCAGAATAGGCTGCCTGGTGCATAGTTAACCAGAAGGGCACCGGCGTAGCGCCACCCTATGGAACAACGACCCGATCCCGATGCGCTGCTTGCGCATATCCAGGAAGCAACACCCACCACTGGGCGCGGCCGACTGAAGATTTTCTTCGGGGCCGCGCCTGGTGTCGGTAAGACCTACGCAATGCTCAGCGAGGCGCGTGAAAAGCAGGCCGCAGGCATCGATGTGCTGGTTGGCATTGTTGAAACCCATGGCCGTGCCGAAACTGAGGCGCTGTTGCGCGGGCTTGAGGTGCTGCCCCGCCGTGAGAGTACGTATCGCAACATCGCCCTGCGCGAATTCGATCTGGATGCCGCGCTGGTGCGCCACCCACGCCTGATCCTTGTGGATGAGCTGGCCCATACCAACGCCCCCGATTCGCGCCACGCCAAACGCTGGCAAGATGTCGCCGAATTGCTCGACGCGGGCATTGATGTTTCCAGCACTGTCAATGTGCAGCATGTCGAAAGCTTAAAAGATGTCGTAGCCCAGATCACAAACGTGGTTGTGCGCGAAACGGTGCCGGATACAATTCTGGAGCGCGCCGACGAAATCGAGCTGGTTGATCTGGCGCCCGAAGAGCTGCTCGAACGGCTGCGCGAAGGGAAAGTGTACATACCGACGCAGGCCGCGCGCGCAATGCAAAGCTTTTTCCGCAAGGGCAATCTGATCGCGCTACGCGAACTTTCGCTGCGCCGCACCGCCGACCGGGTCGACGAGCAAATGCGCAGTTACCGCCGCGACCAGGCGATTACAGCGGTATGGCCCGCGCAAGAACGCTTACTGGTGGCTATTCATGCCAGCGCCACCGCAAGCCGCCTGGTGCGCACCGGGCGGCGGATCGCAACTCAGCTGCGCGCGCCCTGGCATGTCGTGTATGTCGAAACGCTGGCCGAGCTGCGCCACGCCGAAGCCGAGCGCGACAATGTGCTGCAAGCCCTGCGTCTGGCCGAGCAGCTTGGGGCTGAAGTAACGACCCTCAGCGGCGAGCAAGTGGCCGAAGAGCTGTTGGCCTTTGCCCGCACGCATAACGTGAGCAAAATCATCCTCGGCAAGCCACACCACCACCACTGGAGTACACGGCTCTTCGGCTCGATGGTAGATACACTTCTACGCCAGAGCGGCGATATTGACGTTCATCTGATTAGCGAAGAACCCAGTACCTACCAGGCAGGAACCCATTCGCCTGCTGCTAGCGCTAACTCAGCTACCGAATGGAATGGCTACCTCGTTAGCATCATTGTGCTGATGCTTATTACTGGTATTGGCTACCTGGCACGTAGCCTCTATCCTCCATTCGCCGAAGCTAACATCATCATGGCATATCTGGTAACGGTGATGGTGCTGGCACTACGTTTTGGGCGCGGGCCATCGATCTTGGCCGCATTACTGGGTGTTGTCGCGTTCGATTTCTTTTTTGTACGCCCATTTCTAACCTTCGCCGTTTCCGATACCCAATACCTGCTCACGTTTGCCGCGCTTTTAATCGTGGCACTGGTCGTCGGCACACTGACTATCCGCCTGCGTCAGCAGGCCGATATTGCCCGCCAGCGCGAGCGCCGCACCGCTGCGCTCTACGCAATCAGCCGCGACCTGGCAAGCGTGCCCGATGTTGCGCAGCTGCTTGGTGTGACGGTTCGCCACCTCTCCGAAACATTCAGCTGCCAGGTAGTCGTGCTGCTTCCATGCGGAGCAGCGCAGCATTTACAGCCCTGGGGTGATATTACCGGCTGGTGGCGCGAAGATATCGAACAGCGCATGGTATTTGTGCCCGACACCCGCGACATTAGTGTTGCTCAATGGGTGTTCGAGCATCGCACCCCTGCCGGTGCCGGTACAATGACCTTGCCCGCCGCCCAGGGTACCTACCTACCGTTACTGGGCGTGCAAAGCGATGTTGGCGTGCTTGGGATAAAATGGGGGCAGCGGCAGCTTGTGCTCACGCCTGATCAGAAACATTTGCTCGAAACGTGCACTCATCAGATCGCACTGGCCCTTGAGCGCGCCCGGCTAGCCGACGAGACCCAACAGCAGCGCGTACAGGTCGAAACCGAACGCCTGCGCAATACGCTGCTCAGCACCATCTCGCACGATCTGCGCACACCTCTTGCAAGCATTACCGGCGCAGCCAGCGCGCTCGCCGATCAGGAAGTGCTGCTACCACCCGCCACCCGGCAAGAGCTTGCGCTGTCAATCTCGGATGAAGCCGAGCGGCTCAACCGCTTGGTTACAAATTTGCTCGATATGACCCGGCTAGAAGCTGGTGTGGTGCGCGTCACAAAAGAATGGCAGCCGCTCGAAGAAGTTGTTGGCACAACCCTTCAGCGTATGGAGCATGCCTTGCGCGATCACGCGGTGCATGTTGAATTGCCCGCGGGGCTGACATTGGTTCCGCTCGACACGGTTCTGATTGGGCAAGTACTCACAAATTTGCTCGATAATGCCGCAAAATACACACCGCCGGGTAGCCCAATTACGCTCAGCGCAACCACCGGACCACACGCTATTGAGGTAGCCGTTGCCGATCGCGGGAGCGGGCTTGCGCCTGGCGATGAGCAGCGTATTTTCGAGAAATTCTACCGCCGCGCCGAAAGTACTGCAGGTGCCGGGTTGGGTTTAGCGATTAGTGCTGGTATTATTACCGCACACGGCGGGCGTATCTGGGCCGAAAATCGCCCCGGCGGTGGCACCGTTATTCGCTTCACGCTGCCGCTCGAAGGCATACCGCCGCAAATACAGGATGATGATGCCCGGAGCTGAGCTAAAACATACCATTCTGGTAATTGAAGACGAGCTGCAAATCCGTCGTTTTCTACGCGCCACCTTGCTCGCCCACGGCTATCGCTGCCTTGAGGCAACCACCGGCGAAGATGGGCTGCGCTTAGCCAGCAGCCAGCAACCCGATGTGGTTATTCTCGATCTTGGCTTACCCGATATTGATGGACTGGAAGTTGCACGGCGCTTACGCGAGTGGGCAAGCACGCCGATCATCATTCTTTCGGCGCGCGGCCAGGAAACCGATAAGATTGCTGCGCTCGATACCGGTGCCGACGACTACCTGACGAAACCATTCGGGGTTGGTGAGCTGCTTGCACGTCTGCGGGTAGCGCTACGCCACCAGCAGCCCCTTACGACCGAGCAAAATAACCCGATTTTTCAGCTCGGGGCCTTACATGTCGATCTCGCATTGCGCCAGGTACGGGTCGATGATCATGAAGTACACCTCACGCCGATCGAATATAAAATGCTCACAACGTTAATTCACCATGCGGGCAAAGTTGTCACGCATCAGCAGCTGCTACGTGCGGTGTGGGGGCCAAATTACACCACCGAAACAGCATATTTGCGGGTGTATATGGGGCAGCTGCGGCATAAGCTCGAAGCCGATGCAACCCGACCACGCTACCTTATTACCGAGCCAGGTGTGGGCTACCGACTACGGTTAGAAACGTAAACATAGTATTATTAGGACTTTTGCATATCGTGTATGCGCCTGCGGTAGCATGATATGTTGTCGATTCTTCTTGATGATTGTTTGCGCGAAGCGCAAACAATCATCAAAATAGAGAAGAAATTGCTCGGGCAAGCAAAAGCCCTAATTATATAAAGGAAGATTGCGATGGCTCGTTATTTAATTCTTCATGCAACAGTTGGCAGTGGGCACCGTAGTGCTGCCTATGCAATTGCCGAGGCGATCGAGCGCTTACCCGATAGCGAAGTGCGCATTGAAGATGCACTCGACTACGCTAGCCCGATCTTCAGCACTGCATACGCCCGCTCGTACCTTGAGCTCTCGCAGCGGGCACCGCTGGTGTGGCAGATGTTCTACGAATCAACCGATAGCAACGATTCGGAGTGGACACCGATCCGCGACCGGATGCGTGGGCTAGTGGCCGAGCTAGCCGTTACCAAGCTCAAAGACCTGATTCGCCAGTATGCACCCGCCGCAATCATCTGCACGCATTTTCTGCCCGCCGAGCTGCTGATGCGACTAAAGCTAGCGGGCGAGATGCGCCTACCAACCTACACGGTCATTACTGATCATGCGGTACATAACCAATGGATTACACCCGGCGTCGATGGCTATTTCGTCGCCAGTGAGTTCCCGCGTAAGTTAATGATCGACCGTGGAGTGGCGGGCGCGATTATTCACGTTACCGGCATCCCGGTAAATCCTAATATTGCGCAGCCAAAAGACCCACGCGCTATGCGCCAACAGCACGATCTGCCACTCGATGGGGCAATTATTACCTTGTTTGGTGGCGGGCTAGTGCCAACCCGCGCGCGGCGCATGGTCGAAGGATTAATTGCCCTTGAGCAAGCGGGAATGCTGGTTGTTGTCGCCGGGCGCAACAGCGAGCTGCCCGCCGCACTGACTGATCTAAGCGATGGCGAACACATGCGGCTGCGTGTACTTGATCAAATCGATTATGTCGATGATCTTGTCGCTGCGAGTGATCTGGTCATCACCAAAGCCGGGGGCCTGATCGTTAGCGAGGTGCTGGCGCGCGGTGCCCCAATGGTCGTCATCGATCCCATCCCCGGGCAAGAAGAGTGGAACGCCGATTACTTGGTGAGTAGCGGTGCAGGTTTGCAATTACGGGTGGTAGAGTGGATTCCGTGGACGGTTGAGCAATTATTGAATGCGCCCGAGCGCTTAGCGACGCTGCGTTTACACGCAGGTGAGGCGGGCCGCCCCAATGCCGCCCGCGACATTGCGGAGCAAATTGCGCACGAGCTACGTACCTTCAAGCACGAATAAGTTATGTCGATTTAAAACGAATTACGCATAATTTATACGCGTTACGCGGGCGGCCGCGTAACGCGTGTCATTTAGCGCTTCGTGGGGCGCGTAGCTGCTCTCGCGAAGCGCTTTTCTGCTGTAATGCAGCCGTCTTGACGAAATGATGGGGAGCATAACAGCACGCGCCAACGATAACCTTCTGCTGTTGCCATATCTCATCCCCAGGGGATATTCTGTTTACAAATTACAATAGCCAGGGCGATTACGATTGAGCAGCGACTATACGTACGGCTCATATTCTATTTGATAAGGAAGAATGCGATGAGTCATATCGCCCACCGCTCGGCGCTCCCGCGCCGTCTGCTGCTGTTCGCTGGGTTACTGGTGGGCGCACTGCTCATTGGATTGCTTGCAATGGTGCGCCAACCGGCAGGGCTTGCGGCAAACCCGCCCACTGCCCCTGCGCCGGTACCGCATTTCCTCACCCTGGCTCATCAGGGCAACATCATTCACCGCACCGTGGTGCTCGCCGGGCCGGGCGAGCAGCTGCCTGGCACCAGTAACGCGCAAGGCTACCTCATGGCAAATCTGCGGAAGGGGCAGGTGCCAGCAGGTGCGACCAACGCTGTTGTTCTCAGCGATGCCAACTGCGAGCCCGATAATGATGGCATTTCGCACTGCCTGAACGAGCTTCAAATTGGGGCAAGCATCATCACTGTGCAGCACCACCATAATATGCAGCAGGTGCCTTGCCTAACTCCAGGTGAAACCGTGAACCTCATGACGCTGGCTACCTACCAAAGTTAGCGCGCGCAAACATTACATCCCATAGCTACGGCAGCCGTACCTTTGTAATGCAGACAAACGTTGCCTGCATTGTCAATGGTCGTGTCACTCATAACCATACCTGAACAAACGGCTTCACGGTTTAACCAAAGATGGTATCTCCTGGCTTCGATACTCGGATCGTCACCAGGTGTTCCATATTTCTTGCGAACATGGTGCAACCCTAGGCCAAATTTGCCGTAGATTCAGTATCTATGCCGCAGCAGGGCAGGAGGAACAATGAGCCCGACACTATTAGAGATCGTTGTCGCAATCATTTTGGTTATTGTGCTGTGGCAGATCGGCGTTATTATTGCACCAGGCGTTCTGCGCTGGCTCGGGCGGCTGGGGCAAGATGTCAATAATGCCGCCGACCAGGCCCTTACTGGCGACAACAATCCGGCAGAACAGACGCAAGAGCAGCATTCAAAGGAGCATCGGAATGGCACGCACCGCTAGCCCAGGTACGAACCGTGCAGCGGCACGGCTCGGGACACTGGCGATTATCGCACTACTCGCTATTGGTGGGCTTACCCTGTTATTCTCAACCTGGCGCACGATCGACCCAGGCTATGTTGGTATTGTGTTCGATAAAGCGAGCCACAAGGTAACGAATACGCTTGATCCGGGCTGGGTGTTTATCAACCCACTTACCGAAAGCATCACCCGCTACCCGGTTGGTGTGCAAACCCTGGTGATGGTTCAGGCAGCACAAGAAGGAGCGGTTGGCGGCGACGACAGCGTAAAAGTGGGCACGCGCGAAGGCCAGACCATGTTCGCCGATGTTAGCGTACAGTACTCGGTCGATAAAGGAAACGCTGCACAGCTCTACCAAACCTGGGCTGGCGCGCCAATTGAGAAGATCGAAGATAATCTGGTGCGCCAGGTGACGCGCTCGGTACTCAACGATGTGGCATCATCGTATGGTTGGGAAGAAATTTTTGGCGAAAAGCGCGTCGAGTATACGCAGAAGGTATCGGCTGAGCTACAGCGGCGCTTTGCCGAGAAATTCGTGAAGTTCGAATCGCTGAACTTGCGCGGCTGGCATCTGCCCGATAACTTGCAGAAAGCGCTCGATGCCAAGATCGCCGCGCAGCAGGCCGCCGAACAGCAATCCTTTGCGCTGAAGCAGGCCCAGATCAAGGCCGAGCAGGATAAGGTGCAAGCCGAGGGTGAAGCGAATGCGCTGCGTGCGCAAGCCCAGGGCGAGGCCGATGCGACGAAGATCCGCGCCCAGGCCCAGGCCGAAGCAAACAAAGTGTTGGCGCAAAGCCTGACACCTGAACTCATTCGGTATCAGCAGCTGCAGCGCTGGGATGGCAAACTGCCCGTGTTCAATGGCAGCAACGCGACGCCACTGATTGACGCGACCAGCATAATCAGCGGCACCGGGCGGTAACTTCGTTCAGCATAGCGCTATATTTGGGAATATTGCATCAATAAGCCCAAGCACTGTATCGTCACAGCGTAGCTCGCCAGTGGCGCGCAAATCCGCGGCGGTACGGTAGCCTAAACACAGCTGCGCCAGGGCGGGTAATTCCACCTGGCGCAGCCTTATGTCTGCCGGGCGCGTCCCATCGAACACGGTCGCGCGGCCCTGAGCAAACACCAGCGTCACGCGTTCGGCAGCTAGCTCGAAGCGCAGGCTACCTTCCCAGCCAGCATAGCGTGAAAGCGCGAGCCGCCGCTCAAGCTCGGGTGAGATCTGCCCAAGTAGCCCTGGGAGATCAACAATACCGGCCAGCGGAGCATGTTCTGCGTCGTTGTAGCCACGTACCTGCACGCGCCTACCAAGCTGCAACGCCGCCTGTGTTACGCTATGAATACCGGGCAACGCCAGGTGCTGGGCAGTACTGGCCGCCCCCAGCGCGCTGAGCAGCTCGCGCGCGGTTCCACTGTCGGCTGCGCCAGCCTCTACCACACCATCGTCATACAGTACCGCATAAGCGCCGACGCGCTGCCGCGAATCTTCAAGTACCACTACGGCATTGTTGTGTAGCCAGGCATGCCAATCTGGCATAACACGACTCTCCGCGAGTGAAATGTGGCGATAGCTCGCTTCATACAGCGCGGCGATATCGCTCACATCCGCGGGCGTAGCTGCGCGTAGCCTCAAGTTTGCGTTTCTATTGGCGGGCAGCCTGGAGCGTACCGCAAATTGGTAGCGCGCAAAGCCAGCAGCAGCAAACTCATTGGCGGCCCCACTTATCAACGCCAGCGGCAGCCCCTCATCATAGCAGGTGCCTACACAATCGCCCAGCAACTCATCGCGTGGCAGGTCAGGCCCCAACAAGAGCGCATCAATCGCGCCTGACTCAATTGTAGCCAGCCCGAGGCGCAAACGCCGGTGTGATATCAGAGCAGCGCCAAGCAACTCGCCATTCTGTTCCACAACACGCGTCAGCGCTGGGCGATAGCGCGGTTGCGCCAGGTGACGAGCGAGTGCGAACTCGGCTGTTGCGCTATGTGAGGTGAGCAACACACGCAAAGCCACAGCATCATCCGACGTAGCTGCGCGTAATATCCGCTCGTGTGCCATGAATTTGGCCTGATACTTTAGTGTTAGGCTTCAAGCAAATCGTCGATTGTCAAATCGCTAGGGCGCAGATCGTAGATTACCCCGAAGAAATCACGCCCCTGCACAACGTACTCCTGCACCTTGCCATCGGGCAAAATGCCGACCTGGCGCACCCCGGCCAAATCTTCAAATATCCACTCAAGGTGCAAGCATTCGAGGTTATACAAACGCGCCCGCACCGGGGTGCCATCAGGAAGGCAATACAAGCCATTCGGGATAAATTGGCGCGCAAATTCCATGGCTGGCTCCTCCGTATTCACAACCGACCGCTGACAGAACGTTTGGGGCTACTGCCACCTGCTCGATACTCGCAGCTACCTACCATCCTACCAGCAATCAGGGCTGCGGCGCAAGTAACACGGTATGCTACAATACGCCCGCAATCGCTCAACGGAACGGAAAGGTCATCATGGCAGCGCTTCCTATCCTTCATGCACGGCTGGTTGTGACAATATTACTGTTTTTCGGCGCGCTAGCAATCTGGGGCTTCGTCAACTACCTGCGTGGCGAAGGCATTACCGGCAGCTACAAAGGTGCCCTCGCCATTGGCGAAATGCTGGTGATCGCCGAGTTCATTTTAGGCATTATCCTGTTTATCAGCGGTGCGCGGCCATTTCGGCCAAGTATCCATATTTTATATGGTATTGTTGCAATCATCACTGTGCCCGGCACTTTTGCCTACACGCGCGGGCGCGATGGCCGCTGGGAACAGCTAATGTATGTGACTGTCTGCCTGTTCCTGTGTGGCATTGCACTACGCGCAATAACGACCGGGCGCGCAGGCTAAGGCACGTCAAACGGAGATCAGCCAAAAGTCGGAGCAGTGCCTGCTTGACAAGCACGTGGCCGACATGCTATTCTTGCAGCCAGAACATTAGGTGGCAGATATCGCACGATAGTATCGGAAAGGTGGCAAGTGGTATGGCTAGCGTGAAGCTCATCACAACCGAGAGCTTCGGCACCCGGGAGCGCCTCCGCGGTCCCAATGGTGCAATCGCTCACGGCCGCACTGTGCCCATTTTCCGGAAGCGCCACTGTTGATTTTCATCACAGTTTGAGCTAACGGGCCGTGGGCGACAGTCGGGTTCGCTCACGGCCTCTTTGTGTCTTCGACACCGCCGTGGGCAGCACCAGCATTTGGCCCACGGCTTTTTGTGTGTCGTTCAGCCGTGGGGTCGGAAACAATCGGCACGTCGTTCTCGAAACCTGAACAAGCGCCTGGCAGCCAACCCCGCCGCGCGTGGCCCGCCAGATGGCGAAGGAGCACAGCCTTGATAATCCAGGATCGTGACGGCTCGTTAGTGAAAGAGCCATGCCTACGACGCGTACCATCGCACCGACCCGACTATCGGGTAGACATCCCAGCCGAGGCGCTTGATGACCAGAGCAGCCTGATTGAACGCGTGATCGCGTTCGCCTTCGATACTCTGGGCAAACGGCATGTCGATGTACGCATTCGCGAACATGAATAAACAGCCGGGCGGGCATCGCACACCTGCACGTCGTGTGTAATACCCGCCAATGAGCGAAAGAGCATTACTGTGAGTATCATTGCCGAATCAGCAGACCCACCGCCTACCGGCATTATGCCGGGGATATCTGCCCTTGAGATTAACGCCGCCTACAAGCGCTTCCACAAGGAAGCTGGCCCGCAGCCTGCCTTCTGGAAGCGTGGTGCCCGCAAACCGCGTGAATTAACCGTGGCGGTTGATCATATCACAATCAGTGTGCCGCGCGGCGAAATCTTTGGGCTGCTGGGCGCGAACGGCTCGGGCAAATCAACCCTCATTCGCCTGGTATCAACTCTGCTGATCCCCGATGGCGGCGACATTAAGGTATTCGGCTACGATGTACGGCGCGACGAGCGCGTGGTGCGACGCCTGATCAACCGCGTGAGTGTCGAGGCATCCTTCTTCAAGAAGCTTTCGGCGCTAGAGAACCTGATGTATGCGGCGCGCCTGTACGATATGCCAGTAGACGAGGCGCGCGAAAAAGCCGTGTTTATTCTCGGCAAGCTGGGCATGGCCGAAAAGCGCCTTTACGAGCCGCTTGAAAATATGTCGCGCGGTATGCAGCAAAAAGTGGCAATTGCGCGCGGCCTGCTCACCGCCCCGGTGCTGCTGCTGCTCGACGAGCCAACCACCGGGCTCGACCCGCGCTCGAAGCAGGATGTGCAGCGCTTTGTCCAGCGTATGCGCCGCGAGCACGATACGACCGTATTCCTCACCACCCACGATATGGACGAGGCCGACCGGCTGTGCGACCGCATTGCGATTATTGCCGATGGCAAGATTGTGGCGCTCGACACACCCGCCGAGCTCAAACGCCAGATCGGCGCGCAGATTGGCAAGAACGGCAGCACGACCATGGAAGACGTATTCCTGGCGCTTACGGGGAAGAGTCTGGACGACGACTTCGAAACCGAAGCAGAGTAGCCGTACAACAGCAGAGGAGCATTCGCTTGCAAGGACTTGTGCTCAAAGCGCAGAGCGGATTTTTCTGGGTTAAAACCGACGCCGGGGTGCTTGAGTGTACGCTGCGTGGCCGCTTAAAGAAAGAGCGGCAATCGAGCGATATTGCCGTGATTGGCGATATTGTTGAGGTGAAACAGATATCGCCCACCCACGGCGCGATCGAAGCGGTGCAGCCACGCCGCACCCGGCTGGCTCGGCGTGCGGCTGGCTCACGCGGCGTGTGGAGCGAAGACGTGCTGGTAGCAAATGTCGACCAGGTATTGCTGGTGTTCGCATGTGCTAACCCGCCGCTTTCGCCGCGCATGCTCGATCGCTACTTGGTGCTCACCGAGGCCGAAGAGCTAGAAACGGTGATCGTTGCAAACAAAACCGACCTGATGAGCGACGAGCAAGCCCACGCGCTGTTTGCCGTGTACGAGCAGATCGGCTACCCGGTGATCTACACCAGCACCAAGCACCATACAGGCATCGACGAGCTGCGTGGGCGGCTGGCAGGCCATATTAGCGTGGTAACGGGCAAATCGGGCGTGGGCAAAAGTAGCTTGCTGAACGCGGTGCAGCCTGGCCTGGGGCTGGCAACCGGCGAGGTGAGCGAACTACTACACAAAGGCCGCCACACCACCACCGTGGCCGAGCTGCACCCGGTCGATGACGCTGCCGGTGGCTTCGTGGCCGACACACCGGGCATCCGCGAGCTGGGCCTATGGCGGCTGGCGAAAGAATCGCTCGATTGGTGCTATCGCGAGTTTCGGCCCTTTCTGGGCGAATGTTACTTTGCTGGCTGCACCCATATTCACGAGCCTGATTGTGGCGTGCGCGCGGCAATGGCTGGGAGCCAAGTCACCGAAGAACGATACAATAGTTATGTAAAACTATACGAAGAGGCAATCTAATTCGATCGCACCTGCATTTGTCTCTAAGATGCTGTATAAATTGAAACAGAAAGGAGGGCAACGATGCGCAAGACCATTGGCTCATATATACAACATTATGTAGCAAGGAGTATTGCCCGTGATACCTGGAACTGCCCTACTTCTGATCGACACCCAAGTTGGCTTACTGAGTGGCGCGGAGTCAGTCTACGAAGCCGAGCGCATATTGGCGTGCAGCGCAATGCTGGCCGAACGCGCGCGTGCCCATGGCACACCAGTGATATACGTTCAAGATAACGATGTTGGCGAAGATGTTGGTTCGCCTGGCTGGCAGATTCACCCGGCCATCGCGCCCGCACCTGGCGATCTGGTGCTGCGCAAAGCCTGGGCCGATTCATTTTACGAGACAGAGCTGCACGCCGAGCTAAGCGCCCGTGGAATTAAGCGCCTGGTGATTGCCGGGCTGAAAAGCGATGTATGTGTGTTGATGACCTGCATGCGGGCCATAACGCTGGGCTACGATGTCGCGCTCGCCGCCGATGCCCACAGCACCACCGATAATCACATTATCAGCGCGCCACAGGCAAGCGCCTATATGAATGAACTTCTCGATGGGTTTGGGTTCAACGATGGTTTCGGTAGTGGGCGGCACACAATCACCGTGGCACCCGCCGCCGCGATCGAGCTGTAGCCTTGCTTGAAGCATATTGCGCAGGCCGCGCCAACCGAAAGGAGCACGCATATGACTACATCTGTTTGTTCTGTCCACCAATCCGCCGCCGGACAACAACAGCACTAACAAGAGGCATACGTGCCAGGCGCGGTGCCTCAATGAGAGGATAGACACTGCAATGCCAAGGATTCCCCTTTCGGCACATAACCTGGAAGATATTGAAGCCCTGGAAGAACACGAGCACTGGGAAGCGATGATTGGCCGCAACCCTGTCGATGGACGTTACGACAATCGCCAGCCCGACGCGCGCGGCGAGCGACGCTTCAATGGGGCCGAGGCCCTGGCACGCAAGCGTGCCGACCGCCGTAAACACATTGCGCGTGCTCAGCGGCGCGTGTAAGCAGCTGGCCGTGGTGTGCTGGTAGCGCAACCCATATCTACCAGCGCACCAACCGTATGAAGGAGACACGCATGACACTATCATCCGCGCTGCCCTTTCGCCCTGAAGTTATCGCTGGCGAGCGGATTTTTCTCAGCCACATCCTGCGCGACGATATTCCAACCTATGCGCGCTGGTTCAGCGACCTTGAGCTGACTACCTACCTGGGTGGGCCGGGCAATAGCTTTCTGCTTGAGCACGAACAAGAATGGTTCGAGCACATGGTGAAAGATCAACGCAAGATGTTCAGCATTGTGGTGCGCGAGGGCCAGCGGATGATTGGTAATATTGGCTTTAATCGCATTGAAGAACACAAGCAAATCGCCGAGCTGGGCATTGCCATTGGCGATAAAAGCGCATGGGGCCAGGGCTATGGTACCGAGGCGCTGCGCCTGCTGTGTGATTATGGCTTCACCTTCCTGAGCCTGCACACGATCTATCTGTGGTACAGCGAATTTAATACGCGTGGACGGCAGGCGTATGTAAAGGCCGGGTTTAAGGATGCGGGGCGATTGCGCGGCGGCGAACTTTTCGATGGACAGCACTACGACCGCGTGCTGATGGATCTAACCCGCGCCGAGTTTGGGCCATCGCAGTTGCGCAGCATGATTGGGCAGCTGCGTGGCTAGCCCACGCGCAAGAAGGAGCATATTATGGCGACGACTACTGAACAATATATCGCGCGGCCCTACGCGGGCGAAGCCGATCTACCAGCGATTACCGAGCTGCTGAACGATTGCGATACAGTTGATCAGCTGGAAGATAACTACGCACTCGACGATCTGCGGCTTGAGTTCGCCGATCCACGGCTCGACCCAGCGAACGACCTGCGCTTGTGGGAAGATGCGGACGGAGCGTTAATCGCTTTCGGCCAGGTGTGGATTGATACGAATACCGACAGGGTAGAAGGGTCGCTGTACTTCCGGGTTGCGCCAGCGGCGCGCGGCAGCGGCATTGAGGATGAGGTTATGACCTGGGTCAGCGCACGTGTGCGCGGCCTGGCGCACGCTGCAGGCAAGCCTGCGCGCCTGCACTATTCGACGCGCACCGACTACGCCTACGGCCACATTCTGCCCCAGCGCTATAGTATGGTTGTCACGCGGCATTTCTTTCAGATGCGCCGCCCACTTGACGCCCCAATCGAGCCAGCGCTGCTGCCCGCCAGTTTCACCCTGCGCCAGGTGGCGAACGATGCCGATATTACCGGCTGGGTCGATGCGTATAACCTGTCGTTCATCGATCATTGGAATTTCCATCCGCAAACGGTGGAAACGCACCGCCACTGGATGCAGCACTCGAGCTACCAGCCGCACCATGATCTGATCGCGGTGGCCGAGGATGGCACGATCGCAGCCTACTGTTTTTGCGTTATCGACCCGGCGGAAAATGCACGTAATCAGCGCAACGACGGCTGGATCGGCATTCTGGGCACGCGGCGCGGCTACCGCAAGCAAGGGCTGGGCCGGGCGATGCTATTGGCCGGGTTACACCGGCTCAAGGCCGATGGCGTGGCATATGCGCGCCTGAATGTCGATGCCGAAAACCCGAGCGGCGCGCTGCAGCTCTACGAATCAGTTGGCTTCAGCGTTATTCATAGCTGGCAGAACTACGAAATAGACCTTTCATAGAGGTAATAACAATGACAACCTTACCACGCCGCCGAGGTGGCGAACTTGGGCGCGAGCTGCGCGCCGCCTATGCGTTCGTCGAGCGCAACGCAAACTTAATTAAACGCTACTGGGCCTGGGAGCTGGTATGGCTGGCCTATTCAATCGTCAGTTCGCTGGCGGTAACCTTAATCGGCAAAGCCTCGAGCGAAATTACTGGCGTCGCCATGAGCGCAGCGCAGATCAACACCTTCATTCTGTTCCTGATGGTTGGGACGCTGGTGTGGCACTACCTGGCCATGGTCTTCGATATGGTGAGCGAGGCGATCCAGTGGGAACGCTGGGAAGGCACAATCGAATATACCTTTATGGCACCGATTTCGCGCCTGACGCACCTGCTTGGGCAGGCGGCCTTCGCCGTGCTCTACGGCGTGCTGCACACCTCAATCATTATGACCATCGTCGCCTTGTTCTTCCAGGTCGACTTGAGCCACGCGAATGTACCAAGCATGCTGCTGATTGTAGTCACGGGCAGCCTGAGCTTCATTGGCCTGGGCATGTTTGCGGCGGTGCTACCGCTGCTCTCGCCCGAGAAGGGCCTGCAAATGACCAACATTATCAAAACGCTGGTGTTGCTGGTGAGCGGTGTGTATTACCCAATCAGCGTATTGCCGGGTTGGATGCAGATATTCGCCAAGGTTTCGCCCGCCGCGTATATGCTCGAAGGCATGCGCAAAGCGCTGCTCGAAGGCATTAGCGTGCAGGCCGCGTTTCTGCCGTACATTGTGCCACTGCTCATCACCGGCCTGGTGACAATTCCAACTGGCCTGTTCGCATTTACTCGCGCCGAGCGCTACGCCAAGGCCACGGGCAAGCTAAAGCGGAACGGGTAGCGCTTAGGTTGTGATAGTTCATACAAGGAGATTGCTGTGCTGAA
>JAFEAS010000091.1:25311-48097 GCA_018266315.1 Chloroflexi bacterium SZAS-1
GATGGTGCCTGGGAGCCAGTGCCGCTGGCTGCGCTAGAAAAGCGCTTTGAGCGCGGTCTAGACCGCAATAATGCATCGTGGTTTGGCATTATCGCCGACGATCGCATTATTGGCGATATTAACCTGCATAGCATCGATACGCGCTCGCGGGTTGCGGCCTTTGGCGTGGCGATTTACGAGGAAGCGATGCAGGGCCGGGGCTTTGGGCGCGAGGCGATCGGTCTGTTCCTCGGTTGGGCTTTCTTCATCGAGAACTACGAGCGCATCTGGCTCACAACCTGGAGCACGAACAAACGCGCCATTCGCTGCTACCAGGCGCTAGGTTTTGTCGAAGAAGGCCGCCAGCGCCGCCAACTCTTCATTGATGGCACCTATGTCGATGTTTTACTGATGGGCTTGCTACGTACTGAGTGGCGGGCTAACGATAAAGGAGTTCGCAATGCTTCGCGGTGAACGTGTGATTCTGCGCGCCTTTGAGCGCGACGATATGAAAACGCTGCACGAGCTGCAAAAGAATGTTGATCTGGTGCTGCTGAGCGATGGCGAATGGGAGCCCTGGCCGCTCGCCGCCAGCGAAAAGCACTTCGAGAAGCACCTGGAAGATCAGGAGCGCTCTGGGTTCATTATCGAAGTTGATGGGGTGGTGATTGGCGGGTGCGGGCTGCACCACAGCCACCGCCGCGATGGCAGCACCCAATTTGGCATTGGCATCCACCACCCCGAATATGTTGGCAAAGGGTATGGCCCCGATGCCATTCGCGTGCTGTTGCGCTGGGCCTTCCATGTGCAAAACTGGCGGCGCGTGTGGCTCACAACGCTGGCGTGCAATGAGCGTGCGCTGCGCGCCTACCAGAAGCTGGGGTTTGTTGAAGAAGGTCGGCTGCGTGAAGAATCTTTCTTTGACGGCAAGTATGTTGATGTGCTCCAGATGGGCATGCTGCGCCGTGAGTGGGAGGCACGCCAATGATGGCGAGCGATGATCTTGATGAGCCATATGCCCAGTACTCGGAACAATTCGAGCCACGTGCGCCAAAGCGCAAAGCGCCACGTAGCCACAAACGAACTCCACCGCGCGCGGAAGCCGTGAGCGAGCTGGCCGAAACCAGCGGCATGGAAGCGGGCTTTGTCACCACCTACGTGCCCGCGCGCTATGAAGAAATCTGGCTGCGCGATTCGTTGCGGCCATTCTACGACGAACACCTGATCGTCGATGTCCTTTCGCAGGTGAAGGGCGGCAAAGAGGCCAGCGTGTACTGCTGCACCGCCGACCCCAGCACAGGCACGGCGCGGCTGGCGGCCAAAGTCTATCGCCCGCGCATGTTTCGCAATTTGCGCAACGACGCCGTCTATCGCGAGGGCCGCGCCATTCTCACCGCCGAAGGCCGCGCCGCCAAGAAAACCGACCACCGCCTGATGCGCGCGGTGGGCAAGAAAACCGCCTTCGGCGCGCAGGTGTCGCATACCTCGTGGGTGATGCACGAGTACACGACAATGGAGCGCCTCTATGCGGCTGGGGCGGCAGTGCCCAAACCCTACGCCGCCGCCGAAAATGGCATTCTGATGGAATATATCGGCGATGAGCAGCGCGCGGCCCCAGCGCTCAACGAGATTAGCCTGCCGCGCCGCGTGGCCTACCCGCTCTTTCAGGAAATACTGCGCACTATCGAATTATTGCTTCAGCATGCCCTGGCGCACGGCGACCTTTCGGCCTACAACATTCTGTTTTGGGAAGGGCGCGCCGTGCTCATCGATTTTCCGCAGGTCGTTGCACTCAGTGCCAACCGCCAGGCGAAAGCCATTCTCCAACGCGACATCACGCGGGTATGCGAGTATTTCGCGCGCCAGGGTGTGCGCGCCAACGCCAGCACAATTACGAATGACATGTGGGCGCGCTATGGCGCTGCGATCGACGACGACCTCGCAGCACTATTCGAGCCACCTGCACAGATTGAGTAGAGGAACAGCTATGCCCAATATTCCCCTGCACGATCCTAGCTACCGCCGCGAGCTGGGCAATGGCCTGGTGCTACGCTGGTCGGCTGCCAGCGATCATGAGCGCATCAGCACACTCTATTCCGAGGTGTTCCGCGGCAAAGATGATCCACCAAACCAGGGCGTGATCGTATGGACACGCGACCTGATGAGCGGGCGCCACCCACATCTTGGGCCGGGCGATTTTGCGCTGGTAGAAGATACCAACAGCGGGGCAGTTGTTGCCGCAACCTGCCTATTGCGCCAGCAGTGGGATTATGCTGGCATTTCCATCCCAATCGGCCGACCTGAGATAGTGGCTAGCGCGCCGGGCTACCGCGAGCGCGGGCTGGTGCGCGCCATTTTCGAGCTGATTCATGCGCGCAGCGATGCTGAAGAACATATGGCGCAGGCCATCACCGGCATTGGGTATTATTACCGCCAGTTCGGCTACGAATATGCGCTCGACTTGGGCGGCTGGCGCGCGGTGTTTATCAGCGCCATCCCGCCGCTGGCCGAGGGCGCGGCCGAGCCGTATGTGCTGCGCCCGGCCACGGTCGCAGATATCCCGCAGGTGCTGGTGCTCTACGACCAGGATCGTGCCATGCGTGAGGTTTCAACGCCCATGAGCGCCGAATATCTGCGCTGGATGATAGAAGGGCAGAACTCTGCATCGGGCGAGGGCTGGGACACACAGCTAATTGTGCAGGCGGGTGCGCCAGAGAAGCCGCTAGGCTACCTTTTTTCGCGTCGCCACCGCTGGGGCAACGACATGGCGATTGTGGCGCTTCACATCGCGCCGGGACTGCCCCTGCCCAGCGTGCTGCCCAGTGTGCTGCGTGCGCTAGCCGCGCAAGGCCCACAGCTCCACACGCCAAACGCTAAAACGCCGCCTTTCGATCGGTTGCTGCTTGGGCTGGGCCGCACCCACCCAGTGTACGATGCGCTGGGCGAACAGCTCGCACCACTCTACGAACCGCCCTATGCCTGGTATGTACGAGTACGCGACGTGCCCGCACTACTGCGCCACCTTGCGCCGGTGCTCGAAGCGCGGCTAGCCGCCTCGCCCATGGCCGGTCTGAGCGATGAGCTGCGGCTTGATTTTTACCGGGGTGGGTTGCGGCTGGTGTTCGAGCAGGGCCGATTGCAGCTTGCCGAGCCATGGAATGTACGCGCTGTGCAGTATGGGCCACGCCCGACGGCTGCATTCCCGCCGCTGGTATTCCTTCAGCTGCTGTTTGGGCGGCGTAGCCTGGCCGAGCTGCGCGAGGCCTTCCCCGATGTGCGGGCCGATGGCAACACACGCCTGGTGCTAGAAGCCATGTTCCCAGCAGATATATCGTGGGCAATACCACTTGACTAACGCCAGTTTCGTGGCACGCTTGTTGCTTTTACTATTAGCATCAAGTGCTCGAGTGGTGAGTGCTAAATAACGATAGTAATCGGGGAGAGGGACCATGATTAACTTCATTCTGTGGCTGCTTTTCGGCGCACTGGTTGGCTGGCTGGCAAGTATGGTGATGCGCACGGATGCACAGCAAGGTGCAATTCTGAATATCGTTGTCGGTATTATCGGTGCGTTTGTCGGCGGCTTTCTGTTCAATCTGCTGGGTATTGGTGGCTCGAACATCAACAATAGCGATTTCAGCCTGGGCGCATTGCTCGTTTCGTTTGTCGGCGCTGTGGTGCTACTCGGGATTGTGAATCTTGTGCGCCGTGGGTCAGTCCGCTAGCTCGTTCTGTTGCTATCAGTAAAGCCCCGTTCACACGGTGAGCGGGGCTTTGCTTTATTCACAGAACTTACACAATCAGTGTTTTTGCCTTCGGCAGAGCAGTACTTTCTACCTTTTGGTGTGGTTTTTTGCGCGACGCGCGAAAAACCACACCAATACTATCAAAAGAGCAGAGCCATCGCCGCAGGCAACATTCCTGGAATGTGGAGTACTGCGTAAGTCCTGTGATTCAGAAACGCGATTGCGCCTGTTCTACCAAATTCGCCTGTATTCAACTAGATTTGGTATTACACCAAGTTCGGTACGATACGACGCATTACGAACTACGTCCTTGGCGTTGTAGGGCGTCATGGATAGGATCGTGTCCGTGAGTCTTTAACCGAATTTGGTATTACAGCGGCGCGCCTGCGCCTTCGTCGTCAAGCGCATCGAGAAAATCGCGTAAGATTTGTACCCGCGCCCGCGCCAGAGTGTGCGCCGCTGGCAGGCGAAGTTGGCCTGGCAATGTCGTCAGGTTACGGCGCAGCACCGCCAGAATATCGGCATAGGTTGGGTAGCGCGTATCGCGGCCGACCTTACTCACATTGCGCAAAATCCCTACCGCCCCTAGCTGTTCGAGAATATCAGCGTCACGCAGAATCACGCCTTCAATGGTGGCAGGCTCGCGGTTGGGCAGATGATCGCGGATGGCAGCCTGAACTGCCGGGATTTTCGCCGCTGGGAAACCAAGCTCGATCAGAATGCCGGGCGCGCGCGCTACTGCATAAGCCACATTATCCCAGCGACTAAGCGCCGCCGGGTCATTCGGCCGATGGTCGATGAACACCCCCAGATCGTGCAGCCAGGCCGCCGCATACAGCACTTCATCATCGTATATTTGCCCCGCCCCAACTTGCACCGCCAGCCCATATAAGCGCGGCTGGTGGCTATACTTATCAATCGGCAGAGCCTGCTCGCGAATGAAGTCGGCAATTGCTGCACGCACTGGGTTCATAGCTTCCTCGCTAGTGTCTCGTGCAATCCACGCTACGGTGTCCAGAGCGTGCCATCCGGCCAGCGGCTCTGGGTCCATTCAATCGGCTTCAGCTCGATCGGGTATTTGGCAGCGGCCACTTCGTCGATGTCGATACCAAAACCTGGCTGCTCGTTGGCCCACAAATAGCCGTTCGCCAGGGTTGGCGTGCCAGGGAACACCTCGTAAATCGCATCGCTGAAATTGATCACTTCCTGAATGCCAAAGTTGTGGCAGGCTAGATCGAGGTGCAAATTCACGGCATGGCCGACAGGTGAGGTATCGCCGGGGCCGTGCCAGGCGGTGCGCACACCGAAATTCTCGCACAGTGCCGCCATTTTGCGCGCGGGCGTCAGGCCACCCAGCTGCGAGATATGCGCGCGCACGAAATCAATCAGCTGCTCAACAACAAGTGGCCGCCATTCCAGCGGATTATTATGCAGCTCGCCCATCGCAATCGGCGTGGCACTCTGCTCGCGCATGCGGCGGAACCATTCGATCTGGTCGGGGGCCAGCGGATCTTCTAGGAAGAACAGCCGATACGGTTCCAGCTCCTTCGCCATGCGAATGGCATCGATCGGCGCAATCCGCTCGTGAATATCGTGCAGCAGGAAGAGATCGAAGCCAATCTTCGCGCGCACATACTCAAATAACGGCGGAATCGAGCGGGCGTAGACATCGGCGTTGTAGTATGCGCCGGGGAATGCGCTCGCCGGGCGATCGAGCGATTTCATGCGGTGCGTGGCCTGGGGCGCGGCTTTACTCGGCATCGCCGTGCCTGCGGTAATATCATTCACGCGCCCACCATAGCCGCCCATCTGGCAGCGCACCGCCAGGTAGCCCTCTTCCTGATATTTGATCACATTCTCAAGCACTTCTTGTGGTTCGCGGCCATCGGCATGCCGGTAGACCATGGCGGCCTCGCGGCATTTACCGCCCAGCAGATCGTACACCGGCATGTTCGCCACTTTGCCCTTGATATCCCACAACGCCTGGTCAACCCCGCTGATCGCATTATTCAGCACCGGGCCGTTGCGCCAGTAGGAATTGACATACATCATGTGCCACAGATCTTCGATATTGCGCGGATCGCGGCCCTGAAGCAGTGGGTCGAGGTACTCTTCGACTGCCTTAGCAACGAGCGTTGGGCGCTGCGTGAAGGTAGCGCAGCCTACGCCATATAGCCCATCCTGGTCGGTTTCCACCTTGACAATCACCAGGGCAATGCCATCGGGCGCAGTAAGAATCGGGCGAACTTTGGTGATTTTCATATGGCTATCCTCATTGAATGCACGAACGGTAAGCGAATTCGTGGCTACGACCAGAGCCGATCGTGGCTGGGGACGCGATCCCACTCGTGCGTAGGCGCGAAGAAGCCGCGATCCCAATCAACCAGATGCTCTTTAAGTACATCTTCGTTGATAGTGAAACCAAGACCCGGCCCTTCCGGCACCGGGATATAGCCGTTCTGAATAATCGGCTTCGTTTCGCCATTGATGGCAATGAAATCGCTCCAGAACGGCACCTCGGTGAAATGGTGCTCAAGCGCGATAAAGTTCTCGGTAGCAGCGGCGCAGTGAACGCTAGCCAGCGTGCTCACCGGCGTGCCCGCCATATGCAGCGCCATGCTTACGCCATGTTCCTGCGCCAGATCGCCGATCTTCTTGGTTTCGAGAATGCCGCCGCTGGTCGCCAGATCGGGGTGAACGACGTTGACCGCGCGCGCCGCAAGCAGCGGGCGAAAATTCTCGGCCAGGTAAATATCTTCGCCAGTGCATACCGGCGTGTTCAGCGCGCGCTCAAGCTGTACCCATTTATCGGTGTACTGCCAGGGCACCATGTCTTCGAGCCAGGCCAGGTTGTACGGTTCCAGCGCCTGGCCCAGGCGAATACAATCGTCAATGCCAATATGCCCAAAATGGTCGGCGGCAATTGGCACCTCGTCGCCCACGGTTGCGCGCACGTCGGCCACGTACTGGCAGATCGCGTCAATCCCTTTCGGCGTCAGGCGCACGTGGGTAAAAGGGTGTTGAAGCTGATGGATATTCAGCATCTTGTCAAGCTTGTCTTCCGGGTCGCCGGGCAGCATCCCCTGCGGCCACGAGAGCATGCCTGGTTGGCCGATCAGCGGCTGGACGCCCACGTCCATTTTCAGCATTGTGAAGCCGCGATTCAGGCGCTCGCGCAGCTTCTGCCCCATGGCCGTGCCAGTGGCTTCATTGGGCGTATCGCAGTACATGCGAATGCGCTCGCGGAATTTGCCCCCGGCCAGTGCATACGCGGGCACGCCATACGCCTTCCCCGCCAGATCCATCAGCGCCATTTCAACGCCGCACACACCACCAGCCTGGCGCCCATGGTGCCCAAACTGTTTTATTTTGCGAAAGAGCTTATCGACATTACATGGGTTTTCGCCAAGAATGCGGCTCTTCAGCATCAGCGCGTAGATTTTGCTGGCGAAATCGCGCACTTCGCCATAGCCGCTCAGCCCCTGGTTCGTATCAATGCGAACAATCGTAAAGAACCAGTTATCCCAGCCCACCGTCGCGGTACGCAGGTCGGTGATGCGCAGATCGCTGGGGCGCGCGGTAGTGCGAACATAGTCTTCGGGGCGGGGCGTATCAGTATCAGTGCCCATACAAGTTTCCTTTATTGCATGCCTATTTCGCGTTGGCTTGCTTCCACTGCTGGAAATCGGCCTCGATATCAGCGCGCCAGGTCGGGACATCGATCTCGCCGCTGATGTACGTGCCCTCGGCCAGGCGCAGCTTACCGAATTCGTCACGCACGCGAATCGCCTCGCTCTCTTCGACCACTTCCTGCACCAGGTGTGGCGGAATAACAATGATGCCGGTTGGCGTGCCTAGAATGATATCGCCCGGCAGCACGGTGATACCGCCAATGCGGATGGGGATATTCAGCCCGGCGAGTGTCACATCGGCAATCGCAGTTGGGTCAACACCGCGCACATAGAAGTTCACGTCGGTGAGCTGCACCAAGCCCTGGAAATCGCGGATGCCGCCGTCGATGACTGCCCCGGCGCGCGTGCGGCTGCGCACCGCAGTGCCCAGGTTATCGCCAACCACCGTGCCATCTTTCACCTTGCCAAAGATATCGACAACCATGACATCGTGCAGCTGCAAGGTTTCGATCACCCACGAATTCTGCCCGCCGATATTCGCCCGCCCTTCGCGCAGGCCAGCTTGCTGAATAGCATCGTGATAATCGGGGCGGTGCGGCAAAAACTGGGCGGTGACGGCGCGCCCAACCATTATGGTGTTTGGGTGCGTCTCTTTCCAGTTCCCTTCGAACTGGCGGTGGTAGCCATGCCGACGCAATACGCCCCACGCTTCTTCAGTGGTAACCAGCTTCATGCGCTCAAGCAGATCATCGGGCACTTTTGGCCGCCCATCATCGAAGCGCTCGAAGGGGTTCAGGTGCGTCAGCTCAATCAAGTCCTCGCGTGCGGGTTGTATGTGCATCTGTGCTCGCTCCTCGTATACAGTTGGCAGTTGCAGTCAGCAAGCCGCATCCTGGCTATGCCAGGTCGTGTTTCCAGCCCAATAAGCGCTCGGCTTTGCTACAATCGAAAAAGCTGCGATTGCCGCTCAGGTCGCCGCGAATCGGCACTTCGGGAAAGAAGCGCCGCGCCAGATCAAGCGACGACTCATCGGTGGTAGTAGTCGGCCCAATGATATAGAAGACCTCGTGCCCTTTGTAGCTGGCCGTGAGTGCAAGCAAGCAGGCGCGCGCCGCAGCATCAAAAGTGGTGTAGCCCCACAGATGTTTGGCAAGCGCATCACCAATGCGCTGGTTGTAGCTCGCAGCCACCCCACGATCGGGCACGACCCAATGGAAGCGCATGCTGGCAATCGTCATGTGCTCGAACCGGCGCGCAATTGAGTCGGCCTGTATCTCGCAGATCCACTTCGAAAGGCTGTAGGGGTCTTCGTTATAGGTCGGGTGCTGCTCATCGAGCGGAAAGTAATCGTAGTGCGGCCAGCGACTATAGGCCGCGCCAGTCGCATTCACGCTCGACGCCTGGCAGATGTGCGTTATACCTAGCTCGGCGGCGGCGCGCAGCACATTGTAGCTGCCCACTACATTATTATTATGCACGATGTGGTCGGGCAGATGCCCCGGTGAAGGGATGGCGCCCATATGAACAATCGCGTCACATCCCTGAAATGCGCGCAGCACGGCGTCGTAGTCGACGAGATCAAGCTCAACAAATGGCAAGTTCAGGTGGTTTGCACCCTCAGGTGGCGGCACCCGGTCAATACGCACCGGGTGATGCCCCTGCGCGACCGCCATGTCGATAATTGCGCGGCCAATGCCACCACTGCCGCCAGTCACTGCGATTCGCATACTAGTCCTATTTCCAGTATCTACGGCTATCGAAATGCTTATTCGGTGGCGTACACCGCCTCGATCAGGCCGCGGATATACCCAATGGCATACAGCCGCCCGAACGATGAGTAGCCTGCATTACTGTTACTGTCGCCTTCAACCGTCGGTACATGATCGGGCCGCAACACTCCCTCAAAGCCAATGTCCTTGTAGGCGCGCATACAGGCGAGCATATCCGTTTGCCCGGCATCGTGCCAGGTTTCCTCAAACTTTGCGGGCGTGCCGCGTACATCGCGGAAATGCACAAAGAAAATCTTATTCTGCCGCCCAAAATGCCTGATGACGCCGGGCAGGTCGTTCGTCATAAGCGTGAAGTTGCCCTGGCAGAGGGTGATGCCATTCACTGGGCTTGGCACCATATCGAGCAAGCGCTGGAAGTTTTCGACGCTGCGCATGATGCGGCCCACGCCACGAATTGGCGAGAGCGGCGGGTCGTCGGGGTGCATGGCAAGCTTAACGCCCGCCTTTTCGGCAACCGGTACCACGCGCTTGAGGAAGTATTCCAGGGTTTCCCACAGCACTTCCTCGCTGATTGGGCCGAGCTCGGTGTTTGGCGCATCGCGCACCAGAGCATCATCGAAGCTCGTCACAACCGAGCCACCGCGCGAGGCAGTTGTGGTGCTGGTGCGCAGCCAGTTGAAATCGGTCATCCATTCATAGCACCACACCGGTATGCCAAGCCGCCCCATATTTTCCAGCAGCGTACACACTGTATCGATTTCGGCATCGCGGCCAGGCAGCCCGCGCTTCGCCAGGTTGAGCGGTGGCCGCGATTCGATTACCGCCTGGGTGAACCCGGCATGTTCATAGGCTTGCCGGGTGCGCAAGAGCGGCATGTAATCCCAGGGCGCATCGCCAGCGT
This sequence comes from Chloroflexi bacterium SZAS-1, assembly GCA_018266315.1. GTDB lineage: Bacteria > Chloroflexota > Chloroflexia > Chloroflexales > Roseiflexaceae > Kouleothrix. The sequence continues at coordinate 35,300 of JAFEAS010000091.1, forward strand.
TAAGCGGTTCGCCAAATGGCAGCCCACCAACCGCCCAATCGGCACCAGCTTGCTTCGCCAGCTTCCACAACGGCGAAGGCGTAGGTGGTAAGAATTCAGCAATATTGATCATACTTCTCCTACTTCGGGTGCTGGGCCGCTTGAGGCGCGTAACACCAGGCGCGGCTGAATGATGACGTGTCGCGCCGGGCCGGTGTAGCGCCCGACCATTCGATCTTGCAGGAACAATACGGCCAGGCGGCCAATTTCCTGCACGGTATGATCGATAGTGGTCAGCGGCGGATCGAGGTGTTCGGCGCTAGGAATATTGTCGAAACCTACCAGCGACACATCCTGCGGCACGCGCAGGCCAGCCGCGCGCAGCCCGCGTAGCACGCCAACCGCCACCAGATCAATCTGGGCAAAAATAGCCGTGAAAGCGACACCGCGTTCGAGCAGCGTAGCAACCCCGCGCTGGCCGAGGTCATCGAATGGCGTGACATCGCTATGGACTTGCAACGCCGGGTCTTCGGGGAGGCCAGCCGCACGGAGTGCCTCGCGATAGCCAACGAAATGGCGTAAGGCGCGTGTGCGCGCCTGCCCAATGAATGCGATCCGCCGATGCCCCAGGCTGATCAGGTGCTGCATAAGCGCCCGCGCCCCGCCCACATGGTCGGTCGATACGGCGTCGGCGCTCAATGTCTCGGCCTGGCGCACCACAAACAAAAAAGGTTTCCCGGCGTGGGTCAGCTGATGGTACGAAGCTACAGGCACGCTGTCGTCGCTTGCTAGCGTAATCACCCCTTGCACCGCCGGGTTTTCGGCATAGCGCGCAAGGTAAGGGGCCTCGCTGCCGCCGCTCAGGTTCGATTGCCCGAGCAAGAGCTGATAGCCCGCCTGGGTACATTCGCGCTCGATCGCATTGGCGAGCTCGCCAAAATAGGGGTTCGAAAGCGAGGGCAAAATCAGCCCGATCGTGGCGTGCTGCTGGCTGGCTTCGGCAAATTGGGGCCGCGAGCGCCCCACATACGTGCCCGAGCCTGGCACCCGGTATACTACGCCTTCATCAACGAGCTGCTGAAGCGCCCGCCGCACCGTCGTGCGCGATAGCCCTTCTCGGCTGCATAGCTCGCGTTCCGAAGGCAGCAGCTGGCCGTCTACATACTGCCCCTGACTAATAGCATCGCGCAGGCTACTCGCAAGATTATGGGTGCGGTGTACCATAATACCTGTTAGCTATAGATAGCATTCTGGTATGATACTGGTTGGAGTAAAATGATTATAGATCGAGTTTCAGCGATGTCAAGAGGGACATTATTACGCAAATACTAACGCAGTGCGGCCAACTGGTATCATACCAGTTGGCCGCACTGCGCGGCGTACCTACCATATAATTAGCTTAGCGATCCTGCATCACCGCACTACGCCCACCATCGATTAACATGGTCGTCCCGGTGATAAACCCGGCGAGCGGACTACACAAGAACGCACATAATGCCCCAACTTCCTCGGCAGTGCCGATGCGTCCCACCGGGTGCATACGCTCAATCTGCGCGCGTGTGGCGGCAGGGTCGGGGGTGCGGCCAAACCATTCCACATTCATTGGCGTATCGATGAAACCGGGCGCAATACCAACCGCCCGGATATGCGGCCCCCATTCCAGCGCCAGTGATTGCACGAGTGCAGGCAACCCGGCTTTTGCCGCATTATAGGGAAAGCTGTTAGGAATCGTTACAAAAGCGTGATTCGAGGCAATAATAATGACAACCGGCTGTGCCGACTGGTCGAGCCAGGGTTTTGCGGCCTGCGCAACGCGCCAATGCGCGGCCAGGTTCAGGTCGATATTCGCCTGCCAGTCGGCTTCACTACACGCAGCCGCCCCAAGATTATAGTTTTTCCCAGCGTTGGAAACGATGATGTCGATGCCGCCGAGCACTTCAGCGGCCCAGGCGACAGCTGCACGCGTCGCAGCGCCATTGGTGAGGTTGGCCTGGCGGTAGGCCGCGCGCTGGCCTTGCCCCTGCACCAACTGAAGAAATGCCTGCGCGCCGGGATGTTCGGCTGGCTCGAAGGCGCAGCCAGCGACATCGGCACCAGCCTGCGCGAGCGCGCGCGCAATGCCCGCACCGATACCGCTGCTCACACCCGTCACAAATGCGCGGTGGGCGCTCAGATCAATTGTTAGCGTCATAGGTTTGAACTACCGAAACACTACACTACAGTGGCGGCTACGACGTGATGGCCTGCTCATCCAACCACGGGCTTACGCCGTTCCCAGCCGCTGCGAAATAATGGCAGAAAATTATTCTCATTATATGGATGCTGGGCGATCTCTGCATAATTCAGGTCGGTGCCCCAGCCGATGCGATCATCCTCAAGCGCAATATATCCATCCTGAACGATCGCCGGGTTCGTCAGAATACGTGCGCTCCAATCATCATTAAATTCATCGAAAATCTCGTGGATGAAGAAGTTTGGCGTGGCCGTATTGAGGTGCGCGCACACCAGCGAGCACAGCGGCCCTTGCGCGCTATGCGGCGCGGTCACCCCATTCACCGCATTCACCATGCCGCACACCTGCTTCGCAGCGCTCATGCCCAGGTACTGCGGCTCCAGCTGAATAATGCGCACTGCGCTTTGCGCAAGCAATTCGGCGAACTGTGGGGCACAATAATAATCTTCGCCGCAGGCCACCGGCACCGGGCTGCGCCGGGCCACCTCCACCATATCCGAAATACGCTGTGGCGGCACCGGTGCCTCAAACCAGGTGGGGTTGTACGGTGCCATTGCATCAGCGAACTGCAAGGCGGTATGCACACTGAAACGGTTATGGCCTTCCACCAGCACATCAACATCTGGCCCAACTGCCGCGCGCACCGCAGCAATGATTTCAATCGCCAGCGCAAAATCGGCGCGATCAACGGCGCGCCAAGCAGCGCCGAATGGATCGAACTTGAGGGCGGTGTAGCCGCGCGCCACAACATCTTTGGCCTTTTCGTAGAAGCTTTGCGGCTCGCGCGGGCCACGGTACCAACCATTTGCGTATACCCGCAGGCGCTCGTGGCAGCGCCCGCCGAGTAATTTATACACAGGTAGATTGGTCGCTTTGCCCATAATATCCCAGCACGCAAACTCAATTCCAGCCAGCGCGGCGCCTTGAATTTGCCCGCCATCGGAATAGACCTCGCGGAACAAGCGCAGGGTATGATTTTCAACATCAAACGGGTCGTGCCCAATCACAAAGCGCTTGAGCTCGTGCACTGCCGCCTCGACCGTTTTCGCAAATCCATTCAACGTACATTCGCCAATGCCATGCAGTCCCTCGTCGGTATCGACGCGTGTAAACACCCAGTTTTTCCAGGCATTCCCAACGATATAGGTTGAAACATCGGTAATCTTCATACGCTCAACTCCACTTCCAGCCACCATTTCTGTGAACCGCGCGCTGGCACTGTGGCAAACAGCTTATAATCATCAACCGCCTGGGCTAGCGAGTCCTGCGCGCCAATACATGGCTCAAGCCCGAGATTATAGTAGGGCGCGCCACCATCGAAGCCGAAGGCACCCAGATTCAGCCAGCAGGCCACCTGTGGCAGCACCGCCGGATCCCAGCGCATATGCAGCGCACCATTAGTAGCGTGCAGCGCGGCCCAGCCCGCGCCCGGTACCAGTGGCTCGCTCCATAGCTTGATCGCAACCCCCGCATCGCGCGGCGGCATGCTATCCAGATTAAACGCGCGCCCGCCCGCCGCCAGGGTAAGCGGCCAGCGCAACTCGCGCTCAGGCGCACCAGCCTCAGGGCGCGAGCCATGAAATTGAGCTTCCGCTGGCAACTCAAGCCGCATGCCCGGCTCAATCGCGAGCAGTGGGTGCGCCGACCAGATGTACGGCAGCGGGTGTTCGGCATGGTTGGTGATGGTATACGCGCAGTGCATCCGCGCCGCACCCGCCCACAATGTCAATGTTCGTTCAAACGTATAGGGTAGTAAAACGCCTTGCCAGCGGGTGTGCAAACGCAGCGTATCGCTCGCTTCGTGAATGGTGAGCGCTGCCGGGTGCGACCATAATTCGCCGTGATCCTGCACTGGCACGCCCTGCCAGGGCGGCACCGGGTAGGCACAGGCGGCAACGCTTGGGAAACATTCATCCCAGCCGCCGGTATCGCTCGTTTCGACATACACGGTACCGTGAGGCACGCGCTGGTAGGGCAAGCGTGGGTGCCGCCATAGCCACTCGCGCCCCGAGCGCATGTCGCACAGACTGCTGATTTTGCCGCCTAATTCGGGAATCAGCGTCAGCGCGAGTGCGCCAGTATCGGCATGCACCGCATCAAAATCATCAATCTTACCGTGGGTCAGCGTAATCGGGAGCATTCCGGATCACCTCTTGAGTTCTGCCGCCGTCATTGCATCAGTGCAGCAACTCATGAAACGCCGCCAGAAACTGGTCAATCTGCGCGTGCTCCTGTGAGTCGAGGGTATAGGCCGGGCTACGGCAGTAATCGCTCGCAATAATCCCACGCCGCTGCAAAATGGTTTTCTCAGCGCGGATAATCAGCTCAACGCCCTGCATCCAGTAGCTACTATATGGCAACAGCCGAGTATGCAAGGCCATAAACGCCGCGCGATCGTGCTGCCAGTGCTGCCACAGCGCTACATATATTTCGGTGAATGAGCAGCCCGGCTGAATACCCGCTGCGCCGCGCGCCAGCACATCGGGCATTTGCACACCTGCATAGCCCACCAGCGCTTGCAACCGCCCTGCCGAGCGCTCAACCAGCTGCCCGACATAGCGGCCCGGCGGCTGAGTCTCAACCTTCACAAAATCGGCGTTGGGCAGGGCTTCGCGCAGCTGCAAGAATAGCTCGGGGGCAATACGCACGCCAGTTTGGGCCGGGGCATACTGGACGATCACCGGGATGTGGACGCTCCCAATCACGCGGCGCAAGTGCTCGAAAAGCGCATCCTCGCTCGGCCCTAGAAAGTAGGGCGGGAGCAACATCAGCGCATCGGCGCCCTGCGCTTCGGCGGCGCGTGCCCGTTCGGCGGCGACTTCCCAGCTGTGGTCGGTGATCGAAATGATACCCGCCACCTGGGGCGATGTGCTCGTTTCAGCCAGAAAGAGCGCCTGCATTCGGGCGCGCTCGGCATCAGTGAGCTTGTAGAACTCGGTGGCGAGGCCAAACAGCGTCAAGCCGCTCGCCCCCGTGCCCAGTAAATGCCGAACGAGCGCCTGGAAGCTATCGTCATCGAGCGCGCCGTGCGCTGTAAATGGCGCGGCCACGATCGGCACAATGCCACGGATTAGTTTCGGCATAGCATTATGAACTGTCTTTAGTAGCTCTAGCGTGCATACGTGCTTCACACAACTATGCGCGCTAGAGGCACCAAAGATGGAGCGACTTATACTGGTAGCAATTCAGTGAGCTGGTCGGAGTGAACTTGTGGGTATTGCTCGTATAAATAGCACGAGGCGGCCTGATGCTCGCTCATGCGGAATAGCGGCGCGGGCGTCACACACTGGTTCATCGCGAACGGGCAGCGCGAGAGGAACTTGCACCCGCTCCCCTGGGCGCTCTGCTCCATCTCTTTAGCTTTAATCTCAGTTTCGCCCCAGCGCCGATTGAGGTCGGGCCAGGGGATCGAGTCGATCAGCAGGCGCGTGTAGGGATGTTGCGGATGCTTGATCACCGCATCCACATCGCCCGCCTCCATCACCGAGCCGCGGTACAGCACAATGATCGATTTGGCGATATGGAAAGCAGTGGTCAGATCGTGGGTGATATAAATTATCGAAACGCCATGGTTCTTCTGCAAGCCGCGCAAGGTTTCAAGAATATTCGCGCGCAGCGAGGCATCGACCATGGACACTGGCTCATCGGCGACCAGCAACTTGGGCTTCAGCACCAGCGCGCGCGCGACATTAATACGTTGGCGCTGCCCACCCGAAAGCTGGTGCGGGAAACGCCCGAGAATATCTTCCGGGCGCAAACCAACCGCCGTCAAGGCTTCTTCCATGCGCTCGCGCGCCTGCTTGGCGCTAGTAGCCAGCTTAAACTTCTTAATCGGCACCGTGAGCAAGTGATCAACTGTGTAGAAGGGATTGAACACCGCAAATGGGTCTTGGAACACGGCCTGCACTTCGCGCCGGAAGGCCATGCGTGCGGCCCCGCCCAAGCGGCTAATATCTTGCCCCTGATACAAAATCTGGCCTGCCGATGGCGCAATGAAGCCCAGCAGCAACATCGCCAGCGTCGTTTTCCCGCTACCACTCTCGCCCGCCACCGTCACGATCGTGGGTTCATTCTCGGCCAGCGTGAGCGAAACATCATTGAGTGCGGTGGTGGATGCGCGCGAGAGCACGCCGCGGGTATAGACCTTCGTAACGTTTTTCAGCTCAAGTAATGCGGCCATGGCTAAGCCTTTTCGGTATAAAGATGGCAGGCAACGTTTCGTCCGTCTTCCAGGGTATTAAGGTCTGGGCGTACACTGGTACAAATATCCATTACACGCGGGCAGCGCGGGTGAAACGCGCAACCGCTCGGCAAGCGCAGCAGCGAAGGTGCCAGGCCAGGAATACCCTGAAACACCCCCTTATTCTCAAGATTCGGCAAGCTGCTGATCAGCGCCTGGGCATAGGGGTGCGCCGGGCTAGTAAACATTTGCCGAACGGTGCTGAGCTCGGCCAGGCGGCCAGCATACATCACCGCCACTTTATCAACGAACTGCGCCATCAGGCCCATATCGTGGCCGATTAAAATCACCGCCGCGCCGATCTGTTTCTGCACCCGGTCGATTGTCTCCATCACCTGGCGTTGCGTCACCACATCCAGCGCGCTGGTCGGTTCGTCGGCAATAATCACCTGCGGCTTCAGCAAAATACCAATCGCAATGCACACCCGCTGCTTCATGCCGCCCGAAAGCTCATGCGGGTACATTTTGAATACAGCCGGCTTCAAATCAACCGACTCAAGTGCTTCGACGCAGCGTTCACGCATATCGGCTTTCGCATCACCCGACACATGCGCCTTAATGGCATCCATCATCTGGTTGCCGATCCGCATCACCGGGTTCAGCGAATTCATTGCACCCTGGGGGATATAGGCAATCTTACTCAAGCGCGCGCGCAGCATCTGCTCATCAGTCAATGATGTCAGGTCGGTATCGCCTACCAACACGCGCCCACCTTCGATCCGGCCCGGCGGCTTGATCATACGCATCATCGCCAATGCCATGGTGCTTTTACCCGACCCCGATTCGCCCACCAGCCCGAGCTTCTCGCCCACATTTAGTGCCAAGCTTACGCCATCAAGCGCAGTCGCACGTCCAGTATCGGTATAATACGATACTTGTAGATCCGAGATTTGAAGAACAGGATTACTCATACATTCTACTCATAAGGCCACGATTGCCACCAACCAGCCGTATACCAGCGCGGCGCTGCCCCACAACATTCCAGGCTATTCGGTGCGACGCACACGCGGGTTCGCCAGCTCGTCCAGCCCCATGTTAATAAGCGCTAACGAGCTAAAGATCAGCACCATCGCAAGCGCTGGAAACAATGGCCACCACCACCATCCATTAAAGAACGCCGATTGCCCCTGCGCTGCCCAGATCAGGTTACCCATCAGCGGCTCGCGCAGCGGGCCGAGGCCCAGTACCGAGAGATAGAGCGAAGCAAATAGCGACACAAACACCTGATTCACAAACGCCGCAGCGATGAACGGCAGCAAGTTTGGCAAAATCTCACCAAAGATAATGCCACCATCGCCAACCCCCGATAGCTTCGCCACCGAGACAAACTGGCGCTCCTTCATAGAGAGCACCTGCGAACGAATCACTAGTGTTGGCCCCATCCATGCCAACAACAACACCACCAATGCCATGGTGTAAATCGTCACGTAGCGCTTATCGATCGAGCCTGCGATCACTACTTGAATGAGCAAGGCGGGAATAGGTGTCAAAATTTGGCAGATTCCTTTGATTAGTGTATCAAGCAGTCCGCCGAAATAGGCCGAGATAAAGCCTAAAACAACACCAATCAAAGTACCAATACCACCCGCTAGCAAGCCAATAATTGCCGTCTGCCACAGGCCCACTACCATGGAAGCATACAAATTGCGGCCGAAAAAATCGGTGCCAAGCGGATACTTCAAGCTAGGCGGCTGCTTTGAGCGCGCGGCCAATGGGTACGCCTGCTTAGGATCGACCGTCAATAAGCCATACAAGGTAAAGGTGATAAGAAAGATCAGGATCAGCAGGCCAAACACCAGGCTTTTGTTACGGCGCAGGTATCGTAAAAGCAGCCTCATTCGGCTAGGGCGCTGCACCTGGGGTTGCGAAATCGCTATTGTTGCCATGCTTAGCCTCCCTATGCCTCACGAATACGTGGATCGAGTAGCGGATAGATTAGCTCAACGATCATCATTAGCGACGCAACTGCGATAACGATAAAGAGCACAATACCATAAATTACCATAAAGTCGTTTGAACGGATTGCGGCATCGAGAACTGAGCCAAGGCCAGGTAAACCAAACATCTGCTCAATCACGAGCTGCGATGTAACAATGCTGCCAAGAGCAAGTGCAAACCCTGTAATTTGCGGCAATAGCGCATTACGTAAATAGTAATTGCGGAAAATAGTGTAGCCGCTCAAACCCTTATGTTCAGCAAAATTCACATAATCTTCACCTTGAATCGTTACGCCCATCCCCCGCATCGAAAGCACCCATCCACCAACCCCAGAAAGGATTAAAGCCATTGCCGGCAATACCTGGTGCTTCACAACATCCAGAAAGAATGAAAACGACCAATTCGGCACAATCCCTGTAGAATATGCGCTACCCAACGGTAGTAATTTAAGGCGGAAGGCAATAAAAAATAATAAGAACAGCGCAAGCAGCACTGGCGGCACACCCTGTAGCAACACAAATGGTGTCGCGAGCGAACGCAGCCAGCTCGGAGCACGCGGCCATGCGGCCACTGCACCAAGCAGATTACCGATCACAAAAGATAAAATTGTGGTTACAAGGAGTAATGTAATCGTCCAGGGTAGCGATTCAGCGATTAGTTGACCGACCGTTTTAGGAAACTGATTAAGCGACACACCCAGATCAAAACGGGCAATACTACTTACATAGCTAAAATATTGTTCAAGCAATGGCTTATCAAGCCCAAACTTTGTATTAAATGCTGCAACAATTTGCTCCATGTCGCCGGGCGAAAAGCCGCCGGTGCGCGCCAATGCAGCAAACCGCTCACGAATAGGGTTTTTGCTTGAAATACGCGGGATAAAAAACGTAATCGTTGACGCTGCCCACACTACCAGCACCAGAAACAGCAGGCGTTGAATCAGTCGCTTCATGCTCACGGTCGTTATCCTCGTACTCAGGCACTAGGCTCGGCATTGGGCATAGCATCGTAGCATAGCGCTACATAATAGGCATGCACTATCGTGGTGGGCCAGGCCAAAGCGGAACCTAATCACTAAGCAAATTAATCATAAACTGGGGTGCGCCAAGCAGGTAGCGCACCCCAACCCAAGCGAGTGAATTATTGGGCAGGCTTCAACTGGGTAATGACCAGCATGCCGGTGTGTGCCCAGAACGCGCCGTTCGTACCACCAGCCAGGTTGGTCCCCAACGGCCAGTTAGTCCAGTAGGCCTGATTGTAGGGGATGCGGTGCAGCCACTGGATGATCGGAACGTCAATCACGTCGCGCCAGTAGATGCCAAGCGCTTGGGCGGCCGCGTCCTCGAACTTCGGATCGTCGGCTGACAGCGGCGCCATGATATCGAGCAGCTTGTCGTAATCGGCGTTCTTGTAGCGCGCAAAGCTGTTGTTGCCGGCCGTGGTGCCGATCGGCTTGGCATTGCGGCTCTGGTAGAGATCGAGCGCCGCGTAGGGATCCTTCAGGCTCGCGCCGTGGCCGAACATGTACAGACCCGGCTTGCCATCGGCCATGTTGTTGTAGGCGTCGGTGCCAAAGTTGATACTGGCGTCGAAGCCGCCGGTCTTCAGCATCTCAACCAGCACTGGCACGATATCGCTGTGGATACCCTCGAAGCCGTTGATAACGGCCGAGACGGTCTTGCCGCCCTTCTCCCACAGGCCATCACCATTCTTGGTGAAGCCAGCCTCGGTCATCAGCTGGGCGGCCTTGTCGAGGTTGAATTCGCGCGGGTTGTACTTCTGCTCCAGCGCCTTGACCGCCGGGCTGTCGGCGAACTTCTGCAGGCCTGGGTAGAGCGGGAACGGGTAGATTGTCGAGACCTTCGCGCCGTCGTACACGACCTCGTCGATCTTGTCGCGGTCGATCGATAGGCTGATCGCCTTGCGCACGCGCACGTCGTTGTACGGCTCGAGCTGGGTGTTCATCCAGAGCGAGTTGGGCCACCAGTCCAGGTATCCGTACGGCGGCTCGTTGCCAGTCCACGAGGTAATCTTCGGGTTCGAGTTCAGGATCTGCTTGATGACCGATGCGCGCACGTCGAGGATCGCGTCAAACTCGTTGTTGACCTCACGCTGGATCACGGTGTCCATATTCTGGCCAACCTGGCCGCCGATGTTCACCATGACGATGCGCTGCACCTGCGGCAGGGCCTCGCGGCCGGCCTTGACCGCCCACCAATCCTCGCGCAAGTCGAAGATCTTCTGGTTCTTGTCCCACTGGACCAAGTTGTACGGGCCGGAGTGGGCCATGTCCAGGCCGCCGGCGAAGGCGTTCGGGTCGCTCTGCTTACTCAGCACGTGCTCGGGGACGATTGGGATGCCGGTGTCGAACTTGAGCGTCAGCACCTCGAACTTGAAGCGCGGCGCAGCAATCTTGAATGTCACTACCACCGTTTTGTCGTCGACCGCCTTGACATCCTGCACGAACTGATCGAACGCGGCGTGGTAAGGCAGCTTGTCGTTCTTCAGCTGGCCTTCGAAGGTGTAGACCACGTCCTTCGAGGTCACCGGCGTGCCATCGCTCCAGGCGGCATCCTTGTTCAGCTTGATCGTCAGCTCGGTGAAGTCGGGCTTGGTGTACTCCATGCTATCGGCCAACCAGGGTATGTCCTTGTCGGCGTAGATACCAAAGTAGTACAGGCCCTCCCACAGCATGTTATTGCCTTCCTGGTGGGTATAGCCTGGTACGGCCTAGGGGTTCGTCACGCCGATCGGCGATGAGATACTCCAGCCGAGGTTGACAGTGCGATTGCGCGGAACTTCCTTCAGCGGGCCAGCCGTGAGTGGGCCAGGCTCAGCCGTAGCGGCGGGCGCAGCCGTGGGCTGCTCGGCTGCGGGGGCAGCCGTAGGCGCAGGTGCTTGTGTAGGAGCTTCGGACGACGCAGCGGTTGGCGCCGCAGGTGCGGCGGTTGGCTCAGCGGCAGGCGCGGCAGTTGGCGTAGCGGCAGGGGTGCCACCACAAGCAGCCAGCACCATCATTGCGATAGCGAAGAGAATGAGAAACTTCAGTCTGATCATAGTGTGCGGTCTCCTCCATTGGAGTGATTAGCTGCAATACCTACGATGCGGCCAATGAACTGAACTAGAGATCAGATCAGTATGTATGTTGTGGCACCTCCTTTTGGTTCATTTTGCCTTTTTCTTCAGTGGAGATTATAATTCTAGGCCAAGTACGCCGCCCTGTCAACTCTGATATACGCTTTTTATACTCGTAGATCAGCGCGCCGTTGCCCCTGGCTCAGGCAAAGTCATTTGATCACTTGCGGAGATGCTACTATGGCCGATACTGTGCGTGCCTGGGCCGAAGAGCTGCATATTCCCACCTATGGTGTCGGGCAGCCCGAGCGCAACCCTATGTTCCTCGAAAAGCGCGTGTACCAGGGCAGCAGCGGCGTTGTGTACCCGTACCCTGTCATCGATAGCGTATTCGATGAGAAAGCCGACCAACACTACACAGCGCTGTTTCTTGAGAATCGCTACCTCAAGATTATGATTCTGCCCGAGCTGGGCGGGCGGGTGCAAATGGCGCTCGACAAAACCAACGACTATCATTTTGTGTACTACAACCGGGTCATCAAGCCTGCGCTGGTTGGCCTGGCCGGGCCGTGGATCTCCGGCGGCATCGAATTCAACTGGCCCCAGCACCACCGCCCGAGCACATTTAGTCCACTCGATTGGCGCATTACGCACAATAGCGATGGTAGCGCTACGGTGTGGTGCTCAGAAATTGAGCAGATGTTTTTTACCAAAGGCATGCACAGCTTCACCCTGCACCCCGATACGGCCTACCTGCAGATCGATGTTCAGCTGTATAACCGCACCAGTGAACCGCAAACGTTTCTGTGGTGGGCCAATCCGGCTGTACACGTCAATGATTCGTATCAGTCGGTATTTCCGCCCGATGTCCATGCGGTGATGGATCATGGCAAGCGCGATGTCAGCACCTTCCCGATTGCGACTGGCACCTATTACAAGGTGAATTATGCGCCTGGCACCGACATTTCACGCTACAAGAATATTCCTGTGCCTACCTCGTATATGGCCTACCATTCTGATTTCGATTTCGTAGGTAATTACGACCATAGCCGCCAGGCCGGGATGCTGCATGTTGCAAACCATCACCTTGTGCCGGGCAAAAAACAGTGGACCTGGGGCACTAGCGAATTTGGGCAAGCCTGGGATCGCCAGCTCACCGATGCCGATGGGCCGTATATCGAGCTGATGTGCGGCGCATTTACCGATAACCAGCCCGATTTCTCATGGATCATGCCGGGTGAGGAAAAGCGCTTCACCCAGGTATTTATGCCTTATAAGCAGATTGGCCCGGCGACTAACGCTAGCAAAGACGCAGTTGTACATTTCGAGGTAG